>JBKPAM010000087.1:0-9321 GCA_046726435.1 Actinomycetota bacterium | reverse complement strand
GCCGCCGAGCGGCACGAGGTCGACCGCGAGACGCTGCTCGAGACCGTGGCCCGGGTGAGCCGGTCGGCCTCGCGCGACGAGTCGCGCCCTGTGCTGACCGGCGTCCTGATGCGCTTCGAGCCCGGCAAGCTCGTGATGGCCGCGACGGACTCCTACCGGCTCTCAGTAAAGGAGACGCCGACGGAGGGCGCGGTGCCGGAGCTGGAGGCGATCGTGCCGGCACGTGCGCTGGCGGAGCTCGCACGAATCGCGCAGGCAGGCGAGCAGATCGAGCTCGGCGTGCACGAGAACCAGGTGGTCTTTTCCACGGGTGACGCGCTCCTGACGACCCGTCGCATCGACGGCCAGTTCCCGAACTACAAGCAGCTGGTGCCCGACACCTTCGACCACGAGCTCCCGCTTCCCCGCGAGGAACTGCTGGACGTCGTTCGCCGCGTGTCGGTGATGGCGCAGCGCAACTCGCCGCTCCGGCTGCGCTTCGCCGACGGCGAGCTGGCGGTCTCCGCCCAGACCCCCGATGTAGGCGAGGCTCGGGAGTCCCTCCCTGCCGCCTACACGGGAGAGCCGCTGGAGATCGGCTTCAACGCGGAGTTCCTTCGCGACGGGGTCGATTCGGTCGCCGGCGAGCAACTACGGATGAAGCTGATCAGCCCGCTGCGGCCCGCCGTTCTCCAAGGTGAGGCGGACGACTTCCTGTACCTGATCATGCCGATCCGATTGGCGGGGTAGGCAACATCCATCGGGCCGACCGGTCATTTCAGACGGGCGCCCGGGCACAGCCCGACCGCCCTGATGACGGCACCGCAAGCGGTGCCTCAGTCGCGGGTTGAGCTGATCGTCGCCAGGGTCGCTCTTCGGGACTTCCGCTCCTACGCGAAGCTCGAGCTGGAGCTCGAGCCGGGGCTCGTGCTCGTGATCGGCCCCAACGGCGCCGGCAAGACGAACCTGCTCGAGTCGCTGCACGTGGGGACGCAGGGGTTCTCGCCGCGCACGCGCGCCGACGCGCAGCTGGTGCGCTTCGGCCGCGATGCCGCCCGGATCGCGCTTCGCGGTGAGCGCGCTGGAGTGGGGCTCGACCTCGAAGTGAAGCTCGAGCTCGGGAGCGGCAAGAGGGCGACGGTGAACGGTGCCCGGTTGCAAGCAGCCGAACAGCTGCGTGCGGAGGTAACGACGCTCGTCTTCACGCCGGACCGGCTCGTGGTCGTGAAGGGCGGGCCCGCCGCGCGGCGCGCGTACTTCGACCGGGCGCTCGGACGGCTCGCTCCCGCGCGTGCGGGGCTCTCGGCCGAGTACGGCGCGGCGGTGGGTCAGCGGAACGCCGCGCTGCGGCGGGTCGCTCAGGGACTGTCGTCACACGAGGCGCTCTCGCCGTGGAACGAGCAGATCAGCCGCCTCGGGGCCGAGCTGGTGGCCGGCCGCCACGAGACGGTCGCGGCGCTGCAGCCGGGCTTTGCCGAGCGTGCCGCCGAGCTGGGATTGCCGCAGGCCGAGCTCCGCTACGAGGGAGAGGCCCCGACTGCGGAGGAGCTCGAGGAGCGGACCGACCGCGATCTCGAACGCGGGGCGACCGGCGCGGGACCCCACCTCGACGACCTCGGCGTGCTCTCGGCCGGACGTGACCTGCGCGCCTTCGGGTCGCAGGGCGAGCAGCGGCTGGCCGTGCTGGCGCTGCTGCTGGGCGAGGCCGAGCTGCTGGAAGAACGGCGCGGCGCACGGCCGCTCCTGCTGCTCGACGACGTGCTTTCCGAGCTCGACCCCGAGCGACGCCGCATCCTGGCGGATCGCCTGCGCCTCTCCGGGCAGGCTCTCGTGACGAGCGCGAGCCGAAACGCACTGCCTGGCGAGCCCGCGCAGGCGCTCGAGATCAGCCAGCGCGGGGACGGCACGAGCGAGGCGCGGGCGGCCTGATGGACCGGCTCGGCGACGAGGTCGCGCGTGAGCTCGGACGATTCGGCAGCGCAGGAAGGATGGCGGACCTGGTCGCGATCTGGCCGGAGGCCGTCGGCGACACCGTGGCCGCCAACGCCTGGCCGGCACGGCTCGCCCGCGACGGCACGCTCCACGTGAACGCGGCTTCCTCGACATGGGCGTTCGAGCTCCAGCAGCTCGAGCCGGAGATCGCCAAGCACCTCCGGGCGGTGCTAGGCGAGGCCGCCCCGACCGGTCTGCGCTTCGCTCCCGGCCCTTTGCCGGAGCGGTCGCCTGAGCCCTCCGCGGAGACGCCGAAGAGCCAGCCGGAGCCGACCCCGGAGGAGGCCCGCGAGGCCCGCGAGTTGGCCTCGGTGATCGACGCCGAGGAACTCCGCAAAACGGTAGAAAAAGCTGCGCGAATGAGTCTTGCGCGGGCCGCCGCCGACCGCTCGGTCTGGTAGACTTCAAGGCGCCCGGAAACGCGCAACTTCCAGGGCTTTTTTCATGGCCAAGGCTTCCTATACAGCTAAGGACATCACCGTTCTCGAGGGCCTCGAGCCGGTCCGCCTGCGACCGGGCATGTACATCGGCTCGACGGGCTCTCGCGGCCTTCACCAGCTCGTCTACGAGGTGATCGACAACGCGGTCGACGAGGCCCTCGCGGGACGGGCCGACACGATCGAGGTGACCATCCATCCGGACGACTCGGTGACGGTCTCCGACAACGGCTCCGGGATCCCCGTCGACGTGATGGCCGAACAGGGGCTGCCCGCCGTGACGGTCGTGCTGACGAAGCTCCATGCGGGCGGCAAGTTCGGCGGCGCGGGCTACAAGGTCTCCGGCGGCCTCCACGGCGTCGGCGTCTCGGTCGTCAACGCGCTCTCCGAGTGGCTCACGGTCGAGGTCCACCGCGACGGAAAGATCTGGCGGCAGGAGTTCGCGCGCGGCGATGCCACCACCGACCTGAAGAAGGCTGGCGTCGCGAAGGACTCCGGCACGACGATCACGTTCCTCCCCGACGGCGACGTCTTCGAGGAGCTCGAGTGGTCGTCCGAGACGCTCGTGCAGCGGCTACGCGAGACCGCCTTCCTGACGAAGGGCCTGCGGATCGTGCTCTACGACGAGCGCGAGGGCGACGAGAAGCACGAGTTCCACTACGAGGGCGGGATCCGCGACTTCGTCTCGTACGTCAACAAGGCGAAGGACCCCGTCCACAAAGGGATCGTCTACTTCGAGGGCGACAACGGCCAGGGCACCGTCGAGGTGGCGATGCAGTGGAACAGCTCCTACCAGGAGTCGGTCTTCTCGTTCGCCAACAACATCAACACCACCGAGGGCGGCTCGCACCTCTCCGGGTTCAAGAGCGCCCTGACGCGCACGCTCAACGACTACGCACGCGCGAAGGGCCTGCTGAAGGAGAAGGAGGACAACCTGGAGGGCGAGGACGTGCGGGAAGGGCTCGCGGCCGTGCTCTCCGTCAAGCTTCGCGACCCGCAGTTCGAGGGCCAGACGAAGACGAAGCTCGGCAACCCATGGGTGCGCGGCCTCGTCGAGCAGACGGTCAACCAGCGGCTCGCCGAGTTCCTCGAGGAGCACCCGAGCGACGCCAAGCGGATCATCGACAAGGCTGTCTCGGCCGCACGGGCCCGGCAGGCGGCGCGCAAGGCGCGGGAGCTGACTCGTCGAAAGAGCGCGCTCGAGAGCTCGTCGCTCCCCGGGAAGCTCGCCGACTGTCAGATCACCGATCCCGCCTCGGCGGAGCTCTTCCTGGTCGAGGGGAACTCGGCCGGCGGCTCCGCGGTGGACGCGCGCGACCGCACCTTCCAGGCGATCCTGCCGCTGCGCGGCAAGGTGATCAACTCCGAGAAGAACCGCATCAACAAGGTGCTCTCGAACACGGAGATCCAGTCGATGATCACCGCCATCGGGACCGGCATCGGCGACGAGTTCGACATCGACAAGCTGCGCTACCACCGCGTGATCGTCATGACGGATGCCGACGTCGACGGCTCGCACATCCGCACGCTGATCCTCACGTTCCTCTACCGCCAGATGCCCGAGCTCGTGGAGCGGGGCCACGTCTACATCGCGGTGCCGCCTCTGTACGCCGTGCGGATCAACGGGCGCGAGCAGTACGTCGAGAAAGAGGCGCACTTCGAGGAGCTGCTGGTCCGGGAACGGATCAAGGACTCCGAGGTCACCGACCGCAAAGGACAGACCCAGAAGCTGAGCGAGGCGCGCTACCAGCGCTTCAGCCGCGCGCTGCACGAGTACGAGGGCTGGGTCTCGCGCCTGCGCGCGGACTTCGGTCCTGCCGCCGCGAACTTCGTCACCACCCATCGCCTCGTCGAGACTGAGGCCGGCTCGCCCGATGAGCTCGAGGCCGCGCTTGCGAGCATCGCACCGAACGGCTACGAGGTCTCGCTCGTCGAGGCCACCGACGAGGGTGCCCAGATTCGAGTGATCGAGCGCGAGACCAGCGCGTCCAGCCACGTGATCCTGCCGGCCGAGCTGCTCGCCTCGCCGGTGTACGCGAACCTGCGCAAGACCCACGCACGCCTCGTCGAGATCGTGGGCGCGCCGCCCTTCAGCCTCACCCTCGGGAATAAGAGCGCAAGCCCGGAGACCTTCGAGGAGTTGCGCGACCACGCGCTGGAGCTGGCGAAGCAGGGTCTGAAGCCGCGGCGCTTCAAAGGCCTCGGCGAGATGGACCCGGAGGAGCTGGCGCAGACGACGATGGACCCTGCGCGGCGAATGCTGATCCGCGTCGAGGTCGACGACGCGGCCGCCGCCGACCGGATCTTCTCGATCCTGATGGGCGACCAGGTCGAGCCGCGGCGCGAGTTCATCGAGCAGAACGCAAAGGACGTCCGCTTCCTTGACGTCTAAGGGAGGGCGATGGCCACCGTAGAACCGCTCGGCCCGGGCCGAATCGAGCCGCGCGAGCTCGAGCAGGAAATGCGCTCGAGCTTCCTCGACTACGCGATGAGCGTGATCGTCTCGCGCGCGCTGCCGGACGTGCGCGACGGCCTAAAGCCGGTGCACCGGCGCGTCCTCTACGCGATGCACGAGGCCGGACTGCAGCCGAACCGCGCTCGGCTCAAGTGCGCACGCGTGGTCGGCGACGTGATGGGTGCCTACCACCCGCACGGCGACCAGGCCATCTACGACACGCTGGTGCGCCTCGCCCAGCCGTTCTCGATGCGCTACCCACTCGTCGACGGGCAGGGCAACTTCGGGAACATCGACGGGTATCCCGCAGCCGCGATGCGGTACACGGAGTGCCGGCTCACGCGGCTGGCGACCGAGATGCTCCGCGACATCGACGCGGACACGGTCGACTTCGGGCCGAACTACGACGAGTCGCGCCGAGAGCCGCAGGTCCTGCCGTCGCGCCTGCCGAACCTCCTGCTCAACGGGTCGGCCGGGATCGCGGTCGGGATGGCGACGAACATTCCGCCGCACAACCTCGGCGAGGTGGTCGACGCGCTCGTGGCGATGATCGACGAACCGACGATCGACGTCGACCGGCTGGTCAAGCACATCAAGGGCCCCGACTTCCCGACCGGCGCGATCGTGCTGGGCCGCGACGGCATTCGCGAGGCGTACCGCTCCGGCCGCGGCCGCATCGTGCTGCGGGCACGGACTCATATCGAGGAGCTGCGCGGCGGACGCACTGCGATCGTCGTCAGCGAGCTCCCGTACGGCGTGAAGAAGGGCGGGGACGAGGGCGTGATCAAGAAGATCGCCGACCTCGTCAACGACAAGGTCATCTCCGAGATCCACGACGTCAAGGACCTCTCCGACAAGTCGGGGATGCGGATCCAGATCGAGCTCAAGCGCGACGCCGTCCCGCAGGTCGTCCAGAACAAGATCTTCAAGCACACGTCGCTGCAGACGACCTTCGGCTACAACGCCGTCGCCCTCGTCGACGGAGTCCCCAGGACGCTGCCGCTACGCGACCTCCTGCAGCACTACCTCGACTTCCAGCGCGAGGTCGTCACCCGCCGTTCGAAGTTCGAGCTCCGCAAGGCCGAGGCTCGCGCGCACGTCCTCCAGGGCTACCTGATCGCGCTCGACAACCTCGACGCGGTGATCGCGCTGATCCGCGCGTCGGCCGACCCCGACGCCGCCCGCACCGGCCTGATCGAGACCTTCGACCTCTCCGAGGTCCAGGCGCAGGCGATCCTCGACCTGCGACTCCAGCGGCTGACCGGCCTCGAGCGCAAGCGGATCGAGGACGAGTTCGCCGACCTCCAGGAGCGCATCGCCGAGCTGCGGAGGATCCTCGGCGACGAGGCGAGGATCGACGCCCTGATCCGCGAGGAGCTGCTCGAGGTCAAGCAGATGTACGGCAGAGGCGACGACCGCCGCACCGAGATCGTTGCCGCGGAGGGCGAGCTCGAGCTCGAGGACCTCATCGCCGAGGAGGACATGGTCATCGCGATCACGCGCTCGGGTTACGTGAAGCGGCTACCGGTCACGACCTACCGCGAGCAGCGACGCGGCGGGATCGGCGTGATGGGCATGGACCTCAAGGACGAGGACTACATCGAGCACCTGTTCGTCGCCTCGACGCACGACTACCTGCTCTTCTTCACCTCCGTTGGAAAGGTCTACCGGCTGAAGGTGCACGAGCTGCCGCTCGGGACGCGTCAGTCGAAGGGGCGGGCGATCGTGAACCTCCTTCCGTTCGCCCAGGGTGAGCAGGTGCGGGCGGTGATCGCCACGCGCGACTTCAAGGAGGCCGATTACCTCGTGCTCGCGACGCGGGACGGCATGGTCAAGAAGACGAGCTTCGAGGAGTACAACACCCCGCTCAGGGCTGACGGAATCATCGCGATCAAGCTCCGTGAGGGGGACGCGCTCGTCGGCGTCCTGCACTCGAACGGGAGCGACGACATCATTCTCGTCTCGCGCAAGGGCCAGGCCATCCGCTTCCGCGAGAGCGAGGTGCGGCCGATGGGTCGCGCAACCTCGGGCGTGAAGGGCATGGGGCTCCGCAAGGGCGACGAGGTGATCTCGGCGGGGATCGCAGATGACGGGCTCGACATGCTCGTCGTCACCGAGCAGGGCTACGGGAAGCGCACGCGCATGGCGGACTACCCGGTGAAGGGTCGCGGAGGACTCGGCGTCAAGACCGTGCAGCTGACAGAGGCGCGCGGGAAGCTCGCCGGCGCCCGGCCTGTGCGGGAGGGCTACCAGGTCATGCTGATCTCCAACGGCGGCACCGTCATCCGGCTGCCGGTCGACGAGATCAAGCGCCTCGGCCGCGCCACGCAGGGCGTGATCGTGATGCGCCTGCGCGGCGACGAGAAGGTCTCGAGCATCGCGCTCGTGGCCGAGTCCGAGGCCGATCCCGGCGCCGAGGAAGGATCCGGCAAGAACGCCTAAGTTCGTAGTGCCCTCTTCCGTAACTCGAAGCAGGGCGCTATAAGTTTCAGCGGGTAGGTCCTCTTCTGCGGGGTGCGCGATGGCGTATGACAAGGCAGCCGACTTTCTGGAGCCAGTCGACCTTGCCGCGCACCTGGACAAGATCGAGCTGTACCTGGGCCAGGTCTGCCAGATCGCAGGGATCTCGAAGATGCAGCTCGACTACTGGACGAACAAGGCCCAGATCCCGACCAAGGGCAAGAAGCAGCGCATCTACGACATCGACGCGCTCGAGACGGTGATGCTGATCAAGCAGGCCAAAGACAAGGGCCTGAACCTGAGCGCGGCGATCGAGGCCGCACGCAGCTTCCGCGAGACGAACGCCAAGACCGCGGACTAGCCACCGCGAAGCGTCTCGGCGGCCCGCTCGGGCGCGAGCGTGTTGATGTAGTGCCCGGCGCCGAGCTCGACCGAGGCAAGGACGGTCAGCCGCGGCAGCAGCTCGAGGTGCCAGTGGCCGGACTCGTGGAGCCAGAGGTTCGCCGGCCGTTGGCCCTCGGCGGCCGCCAGGCGCCGGAGCGCCTCCGCGGCCAGGCCGAGCGCCGGGCCGAGCAGCGGGCTGTCGAAGCCGTCGGCCTCGTGTGAGAGCGGCGCGACCAGGCACTCGTAGGGCGATCGGCTCGCGTAGGGGCAGAGGAGCACCAGGCCACGGCGCTCCTCGACGATCCGCGTGCCCTCCGCGCGCTCCTGCTCCAGGTAGTCGCAGAGCCGGCAGCCGTCGCCGCGCTCGGCC
The DNA here is from genome assembly GCA_046726435.1 of Actinomycetota bacterium. Taxonomy (GTDB): domain Bacteria; phylum Actinomycetota; class Thermoleophilia; order Gaiellales; family Gaiellaceae; genus AC-32. The sequence continues at coordinate 1,244 of JBKPAM010000087.1, read as the reverse complement.
CTGGAGGCAGGGGGCTCGCCGTCGAGCCAGACGAGCTGCGAGTGGGAGTGAGGAAGGCTCGCGCCGGCGGCCCGGCCCTCGTTGACGCCCGCGAAGAGCGTCTTTCCCTCCGCGCGTGCTGCCGCGGCGCGCAGCCGCCACGCCAGGGCGACCAGCTCGAGTTGTTCGGGACCGAGCTCGGCGAGCGAGCGCACGTGCTGCGGCGCGTGCACGACGACCTCCTGGCGCTCGAAGGCCGGGTACTTGTTCGGCACGACGCGCACCGACCAGCCCGGCGTGTTCGGCTCGCGTCCCTCGGCCGGGAGCGCGAGCACCTCCGGCGGGGTCCTGTCCTCGCGCCTCTCGCAGAACGGGCACGACTCGAGCTCGACGTCGGTGACGGGCTCGATCCGGGGGGCGTCCGCTCCCGGGCGTGTCGAGCGGCCGGGGGCCACGGCAACCAGGCGGCCGGTGAGCGGGTCGACCCTGAGGTCTGTCAAGGCGTCGCTTGCGATGCCGGGCTTTGCACGGGCGCCCGTCTGAACTGACCGGTCGACCCGATTGACCCAATCACTCGTGCGGCTTTAAGAGGTAGAGCCCGAGTTTGTCTTCTCGAGGAAGGGGCGCAGCAGGTCGAGCGGGGCCGGGAAGACGATCGTGGTCGACGCCGAAGAGCCGAGCTCGAGAAGCGTCTGCAGGTAGCGAAGCTGGAGCGCGATCGGATGCTCCTCGATCACGAGTGCCGCGTCCTTGAGTCGCTCGGAGGCCTGGAACTCGCCCTCGGCGTTGATGACCTTCGCGCGCCGCTCGCGCTCGGCCTCGGCCTGGCGGGCCATCGCCCGCTGCATCCCGGACGGGATCTCCACGTCCTTCACCTCGACGATCGAGACCTTGATGCCCCAGGGCGAGGTGGCCTCGTCGATGATCCCCTGCAGGATCGCGTTGATCTTGTCGCGCTCGGAGAGGAGCTCGTCGAGCAGGTGCTGGCCGAGCACCGACCGCAGCGTCGTCTGCGCGATCTGCGAGGTGGCGGCCAAGAAGTTCTCGACCTGCACGATGGCCGCCTTCGGCTCGACGATCCGGAAGTAAGCGACCGCGTTCACGCGCACCGGAACGTTGTCCTTGGTGATCACCTCCTGCGGCGGGACGTTGAGCGTGATCGTCCGCAGGTCGACCTTGACCATCCGATCGACGATCGGGATCAGGATGAACAGGCCCGGGCCCTTCGGTTCCGGCAGCAGCCTGCCCAGGCGGAAGATCACGCC
>JBKPAM010000086.1:0-18098 GCA_046726435.1 Actinomycetota bacterium | reverse complement strand
GGCCACCCGAAGATCCTCGGCACGAAGCTCGTCGACCTTTGCGCGGAGCAAGGGCTGCAGTACGGCGCGGAGGTCCGTCTCGGCGAGGAGGTCCAGACACTCGAGCGGCTGAGCCAGAACGGCGAGGAGCTGCTCGCCGTGGACACCGACAAGGGCGGGCCCTACCTCTCACGGGTGCTGATCATCACCGCTGGCCACGGCGCGTTCGAGCCGCGAAAGCTCGGGATCGAGGACATCGACGAGTGGGAGGACAAGGGCGTCCACTACTTCGTCCGCGAGAAGGACGTCTTCCGAGACCGGACGTGCGTGATCGTCGGCGGCGGCGACTCGGCGCTCGACTGGACGCTCGGCCTACAGGACACCGCGAGGCCGCCGATCGCGCTCGTCCACCGGCGCGACAACTTCCGTGCGCTGGAGTCCTCGGTGAACGAGGCGCGCGCCCTGGAGGGTGAAGGGCGGGTTCGGATCTTCACGCCTTGCGAGGTGCGGGAGATCCACGGCGACGGCAGCGTGCAGGCCGTCACGATCGAAAACACCAAGACGGGCGAGAACGAGCAGGTCCCCTGCGACGCGCTGATCACGCTGCTCGGGTTCCATTCGCACCTCGGCGCGATCGCCGACTGGGGGCTCGAGCTGCATGGCAAGCGCCAGATCAAGATCGACCCCACGACCTGCGAGACGTCGCTCCCCGGGGTCTACGCCGCGGGGGACGTGGCGGGCTACGAGGGGAAGATCACCCTGATCACGATCGGCATGGGCGAGGCCGCGATCGCCGCCAACAACGCCATCGCGCACATTCGCGGCGAGAAGGTCCAGCCGAAATACTCGACCGACTAGGTGGGATGTACGGCGAACGAATTCGGACAAGTAGAAGGTGTGTCAGATCGGCCGCACGGGCAACGCCGGCACGGCCTCCAAGCGGCATCGCAAGCGACGCCTTAGCTGACTAGTGGCCAAGGCTGAGGAACGACAGCTCTGGGGCGGTGAGACGATGAAGGCCGTCGAGAACTTTCCGGTTTCGGGCGAGCCGATCCCGGCGCCGGTTGCGCGCTGGCTCGGGCGGATCAAGGCCGCCGCAGCACGCGTGAATGCCGAGCTCGGGCTCCTCGACGCCGGCAAGGCCGACCGGATCGCCGCCGCCGCCGACCGGATCGCAGCGGGCGAGCTCGACGACCAGTTCCCGATCGACGTCTTCCAGACCGGCTCGGGCACCTCCTCGAACATGAACGCCAACGAGGTGATCGCGACCCTGGCCGGCGAGGACGTCCACGCGAACGACGACGTCAACATGGGCCAGTCGTCCAACGACGTGTTCCCGACCGCCGTCCACCTCGCCGCACTCGGCGAGCTCACGCACGACCTGCTGCCTGCGCTCGACCGCCTCGCCGGCGCGCTCGACGCGAAGGCGCGCGAGTTCGACGACGTCGTCAAGTCGGGCCGCACGCACTGGATGGATGCCGTCCCGGTCACGCTCGGCCAGGAGTTCGGCGGCTACGCCGCGCAGGTGCGGGAGGGCGCGGCGCGGGTACGCGACACGCTGCCCCGGCTCGGCAAGGTGCCGCTCGGCGGCACGGCGACGGGCACCGGGCTCAACACTCACCCCGAGTTCGCCTCGCGCGTGCGCGCGCGCCTGCAAGAGGAAACGGGGCTCGAGATCTCGCCGCCCGCCGACCCGTTCGAGTCGCAGGCCGCACGCGACGCGATGGTCGAGGCTTCGGGCGCGCTGAAGGTGGTCGCCGTCTCGCTGACGAAGATCGCCAACGACATCCGCTTCATGGGCTCCGGCCCGCGTGCCGGGCTGGCCGAGATCGCACTGCCGGAGCTGCAGAAGGGCAGCTCGATCATGCCCGGCAAGGTCAACCCCGTGATCCCGGAGGTGGTGACGCAGGTCGCCGCCCAGGTGATCGGCAACGACCAGGCGATCACCGTCGGCGGGCTGCAGGGGCACTTCGAGCTGAACGTCTTCGTGCCGCTTCTGGCCCGGAACCTGCTCGACTCGGTCAAGCTGCTCGCGAGCGCCTCGCGCCTCTTCGCCGACCGGTGTGTCGAGGGGATCGATGCGAACCGGGAAACGTGCGAGCGCTACGCCGAGCTCACCCTGTCGGCCGCCACCGCGCTCAACCCCTACATCGGCTACGACAAGGCCGCCGAGATCGTCAAGGAGGCAGCGACCTCCGGCCGTTCCCTGCGCGACGTGGCGCGCGACGCGGGCGTCGACGAGGCGATCCTCGACGAGGCGCTCGACTACCGCAAGATGGCGAAGCCGCACGAGCGGCCTGGTTGACGCCGAAGATATCGGGGCTACTATCCGGCGGGACAGGCCAGGCAGGCCTGCGAGGGGGAGGGCCTTTCACACGAGGAGGGTTACGGTGAAGCGAGGGTTGTATGCGATCGCTGCCGCGTGCGCGCTTGTGGCAGCGGTCATTGGAGTCGCAGGCGGTCAGGCAGCGCGTGCTGGGGCGCACTCGCCGTACGCTGGCGGCCGCTACATCGTCACGTTCGCGGACGAGGCGGTGGCGAGCTACACCGGCTACAAGGCGGGATTTCCGGCGACTCGGCCGCAGCCAGGCCGGAGGCTGAAAGTGGATTCAGCTGCCGCGCAGAAATGGCAGAAGCATCTCGTCGACCAGCACAAGGCCGCACTAGCGAACGTTGGCGCGAGCAGGATCTACGACTACACGATCGCAAGCAACGGCATCGCCGCGGATCTCACGGCGGCCCAGGCCGCCTCGCTGGCGAAGCTGCCGACGGTGCTCGGCCTGGCGAGGGACGAGCGGTCCGTGCCTGACACGACCCTGTCGCCGCATTTCCTAGGCCTGGATGCTGCCGGCGGCGCGTGGTCGCAGCTCGGCGGTGGGCCTCATGCCGGCGCTGGGATCGTCGTTGGCGTGATCGACACGGGGATCTGGCCGGAGAGCGAGGCGTTCGCCGGCAACACCGGCATACCGGTTCCGTCGGACTGGCACGGGGTGTGCCAGGCGGGCGAGTTGTGGCGAGTGACGACCTGCAATGACAAGCTCGTCGGCGCCCGCTACTACCTGGCCGGCTTCGGCATCAAGAACATCTCGCCGGACGACTACGTCTCCGCGCGTGACGGAGCCGGCCATGGGTCGCACACCAGCTCGACCGCGGCCGGGAACTACGGCACGCACGTCACGATCGACGGCAACGCGATCGGCACCGGCTCGGGTATGGCGCCGGGCGCGAAGGTGGCGATGTACAAGGTCTGCTGGGAGGGTCGTAAGGGCATCCCGGCCGGCTGCTTCAACTCCGACAGCGTCGCGGCGATCAACGATGCGGTCGCCGACGGTGTCGACGTCCTGAATTACTCGATCGGTGGCAGCTCGGAGTCGAGCCCGCTCGACCCGGTCGCGATGGCATTCCGCGGTGCCTCGAACGCCGGGGTCTTCGTCGCGAACTCGGCCGGCAACAGCGGCCCCGGGGCGAGCACGCTCGATCATCCGGCTCCGTGGGTGACGACTGTCGCGGCCGCTACGTTCCGGCGCGCGTTCCAGGCGGTCGAGCTCGGAAACGGTGCCCGCTACGTCGGAGCCTCGACGACGGCGTCGCTGACGACGGCCAAGCCGCTTGCGACGGCCCTCAGCGTGAAGCTCGCCGGCGCCACGGACGCGAACGCGAAGATCTGCGCTCCGGGGACGCTCGATCCCGCGAAGGCGACGGGCAAGGTGATCGTGTGCGATCGCGGCGTTGTCGACCGGATCGTGAAGGGCTTCGAGGTGAAGCGGGCCGGCGGCGTCGGACTCGTGCTCGCGAACGTCTCGCCGAACTCGATCAACGGCGATTACCACCCCGTGCCGGCAGTGCACGTGAACCAGGCCAACGGCGACGCGATCAAGGCATACATCACGGCTGCTGGGGCAGCTGCGACCGCGAAGATCGTACCGCTGAGCCCGGCTGAGCTGGCTGCGGCTCCACAGGTCCCGGAGATCACCGACTTCTCGTCGCGCGGGCCGTCGACCACGACGGGCGGCGACATCCTGAAGCCGGACATCGCGGCTCCGGGCAACGACGTCGTGGCGGCCGTCGCGCCGCCGAGCAACTTCGGCCGCAGCTGGGACTTCTACTCGGGCACGTCCATGGCCTCGCCCCACATCGCGGGGATCGGGGCGCTGGTGAAGGCGTTGCACCCGAACTGGCTGCCGTCGGAGATCAAGTCGGCGATCATGACGAGCGCGGGCGACACGGTCTCGAGCGCGGGCGATCCGTTCGCGCAGGGCGCCGGGTTCGTGAATCCCAACGAAGCGACGGCTCCGGGCCTCGTCTACCCGACGACGGCGAACGAGTACCGCCAGTACCTCGTCGGCCTGGGGGTGCACTTCGCGCCGCCATTCGACACCCTGACGCCGATCTCGGGCTCGGAGCTGAACCAGGCTTCGATCGCGATCGGCAAGCTCGCAGGCGTTGCGACGGTGACGCGCCGCGTCAAGAACGTCGGCTCGGCCGCCGCGACGTACCACGCGACGGCGACGCTTCCGGGCTTCGACGTCACCGTCACGCCGTCGACGCTCAACCTCGCCCCAGGAGCGGAGGGGACGTTCTCGGTGCACTTTGAGCGCTCGGACGCGGCCCTCGGTGACTGGGCGATCGGGTCGCTCACCTGGAACGACGGGAGTCACGCCGTTCGCGCCCCGATCGCGGTGCGGCCGGTTGCGGTTGCGGCGCCGACGGAGATTCACGGCGCGGCAAGCGCGAGCGGCAGCATCGAGTACTCGGCGACGCCCGGCTTCACCGGCACGCTGAGCACCAGCATCGCCGGGCTCGTCGGCGTCACGCCGATCAGCGACAGCGTCACGACGGGGGCCTTCGACATCGACAACCCGGTTGCCGATGCCGACACGAAGGTCTACCACGTGGCGGTGCCGGCAGGAACAGCAGCCGCCCGCTTCTCGCTCGACTCGAGCGACGACACGGCGGACCTTGACCTCTTCGTCTACAAGGGCGGCGAGCTCGTCGACCTCTCTGCGTCGGGCTCGGCGGACGAGCAGGTGACGCTGCTGGATCCGGACGACGGGACCTACGACGTCTACGTCAACGGCTTCGCGACTCCCGGCGGCTCGACGAACTACGGGATCAGCAACTTCGTGGTCCCGGCCGCCGATGCCGGAAACGCCTCGGTTACACCGAACCCCGCGTCCGTCACCGTCGGCGTCCCCGTGACGCTGACGGCGCATTGGAGCGGGCTCGATCCGAGCAAGCGCTGGCTCGGCGTGATCTCCTACGCCGGGGCCGATTCCAAGACGCTGCTCTCGATCGGTTAGGCAATCCGAAACGGGCCGGCCGCCATGCGCGGCCGGCCCGTTCATTCGTCCTCGAGAGGCCGCTCGAAGCGGCCTCTCTCGCGGTGCCAAAACGGGTGATGAAGGACTACAGCACTCATGCCGAATCCTGACTACGGTGAAGCGGCTCGCCTTCCTCGCTGCGGCTGTGTTTGCATCTTGCGCCTTCGCAGGCTCGGCCGCTGCGTCCGGGAACCCGTTCGGCGTGAGCGTGGTGCGCTTCGCTCCCGGTACGAGCCCGGCGCGGATGCGCGCGACCGTAAACGCGGCCGGCGGCACGGTGAGCCTCAGCTACGACGCGTCGGCCGAACCGGGCTCGTACAACACCGTTGCGAGCCTGAGCTCGGACGTCACTCCCGGTATCACCCAGGCGGTCCAAGGGCTCAAGGTCACGCCGTAGCCTTCGCTTCACCGCGACTTCGAGAGGCCGCCGCAGGGCGGCCCCTCGCTATTGAGGCATGCAGGCCGGCAGCGGAAGGCGCTTCAGGGTCGCTCGGCTCCCGGCATTGCCGACCGCCACCACGCGCAGGCCGGCACATTGCCCGGCGCCGAACGCGAACCTGACGGCGAATGTGGCGCGGCCCGACGCACACATAGGGTCGGGCAGGATCGGAAGGCGCTAACGGCGCACCGAACGTCGACTCGAGAGGCCGCCTCCGGGCGGCCTCTCGCCTTCCGCGACCGACGCCTCGACACTGATCTACGAAACCCTATAAGCTCCCGCGCGCACAAAAGCCTGCGGGGCCGCCAAATGGGAAACCGAGGGGGGCCGGTCCCGCGCTGAATCGGCAAAGAGGGGAGAGTCGATGACACGAACGCGCACGACTGCCCTGACGGGGACGGTGTTTCTCCTCGCCGCGGCAGTCGCTTTGACGCTGGTCTTCCTCACCGGGCGGTCGTCCGGCGGGAACCAGGTCCAGTTGAGGCTCGGGGCTGCGAAGGTCGGGCCCTTGAGCAAGGAGAGCGCCGAGGGGAAGGCCGGCGAAGGTCCGGCCGGCGGCTTCGAGGCGTACCTCTCCGCGCAACGCACGTATCCGGCCAATGTGATCTCGCCGGCGATCGTCGCCCGTGCGAAGGCAACGTTCGGCCGGATCGCGAAGCGGGACGCCCGACTGCGGGCAAGCCTTCGCGCACGCCACGTGCGGAGCTTCCTTTCGAACGGCCCCAAGTGGAGCTTGTACGGCCCGCGGAAGTACGCCGTCCAGCCGGGCGTGACCGCCTTCAACGGCGCCACGAACGTGACGGCAAGCCGGACGGTGACGCTCGTAGCCGACCCGGACTGCAGCGCTCGCAGCTGTCGCGTGTGGGCCGGCACCTCGGGCGGCGGCGTCTGGCGAACGAACAACATCCTGGCGCCGAACCCGGTCTGGAACCAGGTCGGAGCGAAGGATCTCGCCCAGAACTCGACCGGTGAGCTGGTGCTCGACCCGACCGACAAGCACCACAACACGCTCTACCTCGGCACCGGTGAGGGCAACCGCTGCTCGTCCGGCTGCGAGGCCGGCGTCGGCATCTACAAGTCGACCGACGGCGGCGAGCACTGGAAGAAGCTCGACGACGCGTGCGTCAACAACGCGACGTACGCGTGCGCGAACCCCGGCCAGGACGCGTTCCTCGGCCGTGCGATCAACGGACTCGTGATCGACCCGAACAACGGCAAGCATCTCCTGGTTGGCTCGGCACTGGCCGTTCGCGGTCTCTCGCACACGATCGGCAACGGCGGAACGACTCGCCTGGAGCCGGGCGCGAACGAGCCCGGGCTCTACGAGTCGTTCGACGGCGGCAAGACGTTCACCGAGGTCTGGAACGGCGCCAAGCCCGACCCGGGCCCCTCGTCGTTCGGGATCAACAAGGTCCAGTTGGATCCCAGCGACCCGTCTGTCGTGTATGCGTCGGCGTTCGACGCCGGCCTCTGGCGGCGTGACTCGGGTGCGGCTCAGACCGCGTTCGTCCAGCTGTTCAAGCCGCAGTTCGTGCCGCCGCAGTGCACGCCCACGCCGACGACGCTCAACTGCGCCTTCCTCGGCCTCGACCGGACGATGTTCGCGCTGACCGCGAAGAACGGCCACACGCGCATCTACCTGACCGAGGGCACGCAGCCGAACCGCAACAACGTCGTCGATCCGCTCGACTCGAACTTCTGGCGGACGGACGCGGGCGACCAGTCGGCCGCGACGCTGCTTGCATCCCAAGGGGCTTGTACGGCGCCGAATGCTGCGACGAGCACCTTCCCCACCACCTTCACGGGGTGGCAGTGCCTAACGTCGCAGCTGACGACCAGCCCGTACTTCGCCTCGGACGACTTCTGCACCCAGCAGTGCTGGTACGACCAGGACGTCTACACGCCTGAGGGGATGCCTGACACCGTGTACCTGATCGGCTCCTTCCTGTACGGCGAGCTGCCCTGCAGCACGAAGGGCGTCGGGTGCGGCAACGGCCGCTCGAACGGCCGTGCCGTCATCTACTCGACCACCGCCGGCGACCCCGACGGCACGCGTCCGGATCTCCGCACGTTCAGCGACCTGACGAACGACGCGCGTGACACAGCGGCACCATGGTGTGCGTACGCGCCGTACTTCGAACAGGGCTGCCTGAGGGCCCCGAACGGGCTCCACCCGGACCAGCACGCAATCATCGTCAACCCGGGGAACCCGACGCAGATCTTCGAGTCGAACGACGGCGGAGTCTTCCGCACGAGCGGCAGCTTCACGGACATCTCGTCGCAGTGCGACGACCCGTTCCGGAACGGCGGCACCCCGCTGCCGCCCGCGAGCGGAAGCTACGCGACGTGCAAGCGGCTCCTGTCGCGGGTGCCGACGGCACTCGACCACATCGACAAGAACCTGAGCAGCACCCTGCAGTTCATCAACGTCGCCATCAACCCCGCGCTCTCGTGCGAGGTCATGGGCGGCACCCAGGACAACGGCACCTGGTCGAACAACAACGGCTGCAGCCGTAACGTGTTCAACCAGATCATCTACGGCGACGGCGGCAACGCCGTCTACGACGCGACGAACCCGACGTGGCGAGCAAACGAGTTCACGGGCGGGTTCGGCGACTCGAACTTCCGCAACGGCGATCCGGAGCGCTGGGTGATCACCACCGCTCCGATGACGAACAGCCCGGAAGGGCTATCCGGAGTGGGGTTCGCGTTCTACTGGCCGCAGATCGGCGACCCGAACCCCCAGCCGGGCACGCATCCCATCTACAACGGCGGGAAGCACGTCTGGCGCAGCTGGGCCTTCGGCGCCGGCACGCCGGGAGCGGTTCCGCAGGACACGACGCCGAACGTCGCGGACTACGAGCAGAACTGCCCCGAGTTCGTGACGCCCGGCCAGGGCCCCGGGAGCGAGCAGTGTGGTGACTACCAGCCGCTCGGCCCCGGCGGGACCGCCCTCAACTCTGCGGGCGACCTCACCGGCACGTTCTACGGCCCCGACCGCACCGGCGGCTCGATGTCGTTCATGGCGCGCACAGCCACCGACCACTCCACGCTGTGGGCACTGACCTCGGCGGGCCGCATCTTCGTGTCGCACAACGTGAACGCGAGCGACCCGGCCGCGGTCACGTGGCACCGGATCGACAACGCGACCTCGCCGACGCGCTTCCCCAGCGGGGTCACCATCGATCCCGCCGACCCGGGGCACGCGTGGGTGACCTACTCCGGCTACAACGCCGCGACGCCCACGACTCCGGGGCACGTGTTCGAGGTGCGGGAGAACGGCACGACGCCGGGCTCCGGCAGCTTCACGAACCTGAACGTGGAGAACGGCACATCGGCCTACCCGACGCCGTTCTCGGACGGTGACCTCCCGGTCGCCGACATCGTTCGTGACGACGCGTCCCACACGCTGTACGTCGCGACGGACTTCGGCGTCCTGCGCGGGTCGGACGACGGCCACGGCGGCTGGCACACCACGGAGGGCATGCCTCGCTACGAGGTCATGCACCTCGAGATCCAGCCGTCGAGCCGCGTCGCCACCTGCACGGGAGGCGGCCACTGCCAGCGCGTGCTGTACGCAGCGACGCACTCGCAGGGCATCTGGCGGATGAAGCTGGGCGGCTAACCGTCCGGCGCAGGCAAACGGAAAAGGGGCCGCCTTCGGGCGGCCCCTTTTGCATCTCGTACCTTGACAAGCGGACGATAGAGGTCTGAAGATCGCCCACTCAGGCCCAAGAGAGAGTAGGGCGACAACTCAATCCGGAGGGGGAAGCATGACTTTTAGGCAGGCGCTGCTACGCGCGGTCCTCGCCGTGGCAGCAGTCACGCTTGTCTTCGCCGGACCGAGCTTCGGAGTCCGCCAGGCGACGCCGTCCAAAAAGCACGGCAGCCTGCGCGACTTTGTCCGGTCCGGCGGGGTGCAGAAGCCAACCGCCGCCCAGCGTGCCGCGGTTCGGGCTCTGCATGCCAGGGCAACCTGGAACAGCTACGGAACCCCGTCGACGCTGATGCGTCGCGGCGGCTTCCTGTCCAAGCGGACCACCGGCGCGACGGCGATCGTCGCCGCGCGCGGTTGGCTCGCGAAGCACAAGGTGATCTTCCGGCTCGACTCGATCCGCGGGCTGCGCACGTACGCGGACTCGAAGCTCCAGTCCGGGGCTGGCCATTCGGTGACCTTCCAGCAGGCCTTCAGGAACCTGAAGGTGGTGGGCGGGCCCGGGATGATCACCGTCTCGCTCAAGCAGGTGAAGCAGGACCGCTGGAAGGTCGCTTTCGTCTCGTCGACGGCGGTCGGCACCGCGCACCTCAAGGGCGCGGCGAAGCTCTCGACAGAGGAGGCCTGGTCGCGCGCAGCGGGCAACATCGGCCTCAAGCGGAGCCTGCTCAACGTGAAGGCCTCGAAGGTAGTCCGCGGGTGGACGAACCTCAGGGTCGGCGGGCTGAGCAACATCCAGCGCGTCCGGCTCGGCTCGTTCGCGATCGGGCGCACGGCCGTCCCGGCCTACGAGGCGATCGTGCTCGACACTTCGCGCGCGGTCCCTGACGCCTACCGTGTGATCGTCAACGCCCGCACGGGCGCGACCATCGCGCGCACGAACCTGACCGACTACTTCTCCACGGCGAGGTCGACGCCCAAGAAGACGCTCGCGATAACGACGACCCCGTTCAACGGGGAGGTCCCGGGCACCGACGGGGCCTGCGACGTCCGCAAGGGCCCGTTCACCGTCGGCCCGGGAGTGCGAATGCTCCGCGGCTTGGCCGTGGCCACGATCTCCAACAACGACATCGTCTTCAACCTCTTCTTCGACGGCAGCACGACGCCGCTGATCCAGGCAGACACGGGCACCTCGCCTGAGGCGTTCCGGTACTCACCGGCCGGAGGCGTGCCTCCGGGCGGCTACTTCGTCCAGGTGTGCGACTTCCCCGACGGGGCCGCCTGGGCGACCCCACGGACCTACACCGGCGAAGTCACCATCGACGACAGCCCCGCGCCTCCGGATTACTGGGCACGCTGGAAGGCCTTCCCGGCCAACCCGCCGCTCGCGTTGAACGACATGTTCCCGTGGGGCCATCCGAGCACCGACACTCGCGAGACCTGGTGCTGGCGCTCGGCGAACGGGTGCGACCGGGTCGTCGCGAACCTCGCCTCGCGAGCTCCGTGGGACTACGACGCGCGAGCGAACGTGACCACGTTCACGACGAGCGGCAACAACAACAAGGCCGCGACGTCGTGGTCCGCCGCCTCAGCGCCGTCGCCGCCGCAGTTCATGCCGGTCAGCAACCCGAACCGCGACTACTCGTACGCATGGACGAACGACTGGAACACACGCCAGTGCCAGCGGGCGGCAACCGAGACGCCCGGCTCGACGTATGACGACGCCGCGGCGACGGTGAACCTGTTCGCGATGCACAACCGGATGCACGACTTCTCGTACTACCTCGGGTTCACCGAGCAGAACTGGAATGCGCAGTCCGGAAACTTCGGGAACAGCGAGGCTTGGCAGGAGGGCGACCCGCTGATCGGGGACGTCCAGTCGGGCCTGCAGGCCGGCGCGCGTGACAACGCGAACATGGCCACGCTGCCCGACGGTGTGTCCTCGATCACGAACATGTTCATGTGGCAGCCGATCGCGGGCTCGTTCTACGCGCCCTGCGTGGACGGTGACTACGACCAGGGCGTGATCGGCCACGAGTTCGGCCACATGATCGAGAACCGCATGATCGGCAAGGGCGACCACCGGACCGGCTTCCACGCCGGCGCGATGGGCGAGGCCTTCGGCGACCTGGTCTCCGTCGAGTACCTGCGGGAGAACGGCTTCACGCCGACCAACGGCGAGGATCCGTTCGCCACCGGCGCGTACGCGACCGGGAACAAGGTGCACGGGATCCGCAACTACGTCATGAACTACCCGCGGACCGGCGCCTTCCCGACGCCGTCGGTGTACGCCCACGTCAACCCGCTGAACTTCAGCGACATCGGCTACGACACGCCCGGGAACGAGGTTCACTCCGACGGCGAGATCTGGGTGGCGACCAACAACTCGGTTCGCGAGGCGCTGATCGACAAGTACAACGGCTCTTTCCCGGCCGGTAACGCGGCGCTCCAAGCACAGTGCGCGGCGGGCGAGCTGCCCTCGCAGAATTGCCCGGGCAACCGGCGGTGGATCCAGCTGGTGTTCGATGCGATGCTGCTCGACCCGGTCGCACCGACGATGCTCGACGCGCGCAACTCGATGCTCGCGGCCGACATGATGCGGTACGGCGGGGCGAACCAGAAGGAGATCTGGGGCGGGTTCGCTCGCCGCGGGATGGGCAACCTGGCGGCCGTGCACGCGACGGGTGTCTCGGACACGAACCCCGTGCCGGACTTCTCGTCGCCGCTCGAGAACAACGCCCAGGTCACGTTCTCGCTGATCTCGAAGGAGACGAACGATCCGGTTGTCGGGAACGTCTTCGTCGGCCACTACGAGAAGCAGGTGAACCCGATCGCCGACACCGACCCGGCCACCGTCAACTCCGGGATCGACGTCAACCGTGACGCGACGGCGTCGTTCGCACCGGGCACTTACGAGTTCTTGGCCGTTGCGAAGGGCTACGGGTTCTTCCGGTTCCGGGCGACGTTCAACGCGAACCAGGTCAAGACCCAGACCGTCGTGATGCCGACCAACTGGGCCTCCACTACGGGAGGCGCATCAGCGACCGGTGACGGGACCGACTTCGGCAACGCGATCGACGAGACCGAGCTGACCAACTGGTCGGCCGACGGTCGCGCGGCCGACGGGACGCTTTCCGGAATCGCCGGGAAGCAGATCACGATTGACTTCGCCGGGACCGCAGCCCGGAACATCACCGACGTGGCGGTCAGTGCGATGATCGCTCCTGGTCAGAGCCGCTTCGCAGCGCTCAGGTCGTTCGAGCTCTGGGCCTGCAACGCGGCGGCCGGGGCGAACTGCTCGACCGACGCGGGGTACACAAAGGTGTTCACGAGCACCGGCAATGCCTTCCCGGGCGATGCTCCGCGCCCGAACGGGCCTCACCTGATCCTGCGTGACTTCAGCATCCCGAAGGCCAAGGCGACGCACCTGAGGCTGCGTGTGCTGACCAACCAGTGCACGGGCGGCCCTGCCTACCAGGGGGAGCAGGATGCCGACCCGGCGGCCACGACGGACTGCGACACGAACGTCTCGGCAGTGTCGACCCGCCGTTTCGTGCGGGTGGCCGAGATCCAGGCATTCAGCTCGGACCCGACGAGCGGCTGAGGCAACCGAGAACCCCACAGCAGAGAGGGCCGGCGAACGCCGGCCCTCTCGCGTTTCACTGCTCGACGCAGGCGATCTGCGAGAGGTTGAAGCTCGCGCGGCTTCCTTTCGAGTCGGTGGCTTCGACGGACACGCTCGAGCAGCGGTCGCTCGGAAAGGTGACCTCGAAGGAGCCCGAGTCATCGGCATCGACGGTGCGGGTCGTGCTGTCGACGAGCGCGACCCGCACCCGCTCGCCGGGCACGAAGCCGGTGCCCTTCACCCTCAGCGGGCTCTTGCTCGACGGCACGATCTGCGGGTTCTCCTTCGGAGCGCCGTGCTGCGCGCCCCTGGAGCCTGCGGGCCCGGACCCCTGGCCGCAGCCGGCGACCAGCCCGAGGACGCCGAGGAGGGCGGCGCCGCTAGTAAGCCACCGCGCCACGGCCCGTCGCGGCCGCGTGCCGCTGCTCGTCCGCTCGATACGAGCTTCGAACCAGTGGACCGGAGAACACCGAGCCGAAGCCCAGCCCCTCGCCCTGCTCGCGGAACCACCGGAACTCGTCCGGGTGCACCCAGCGGTCGATCTTCGCGTGCTTCGCACTCGGCTGGAGGTATTGCCCGATCGTGACGACGTCCACACCGTGGCCGCGTAGGTCGCGCATCGCCTCGACGACCTCGTCGTTCGTCTCGCCGAGGCCGACGATGATTCCCGACTTCGTCAGCACCGGGTAGTCGGCGACCTCCTTCGCGCGCTCGAGCAGCCATAGGGCCTTGTCGTAGCTCGCCTTAGCGCCGCGCATACTGGCGTGCAGGCGGCGGACGGTCTCGATGTTGTGGTTGAAGACGTCGGGCCGCTCGGCGAGAACCGTGTGCAACGCCTCCTCCTCCACGTCGAGGAAATCGGGCGTAAGCACCTCGACCGTCGTCTCGGGCAGCTTGTGCTTCAGCGCGCGGATCGTCGCCGCGTAGTGGCCGGCGCCGCGATCGGGCAGGTCGTCGCGGTCGACCGAGGTGACGACGACGTGCGTGAGGTTCATCTTCGCCGCGGTGGCCGCCAGCCGGAGCGGCTCGAGCGGGTCCGGCGGCCCGTCCGGCTTCCCGGAGTGCACGTAGCAGTACCGGCAGGCTCGGGTGCAGGTGTCGCCGAGGATCTGGAAGGTCGCGGTGCCGCGGCCCCAGCACTCGGCGATGTTCGGGCAGCGTGCCTCCTCGCAGATCGTGTTCAGGCTTGCGCCGTGGATCAGCTTGCGGACGTCGAAGTAGGCCGAGTCCGCGCTCGGCGCGCGCACCTTCATCCACTCGGGCCGGCGCGGTCGCTCGGCAACGGGCAAGGAGCCCTGCATGGCCCGGAGTCTAGTCACGGCGCGCACTGCCGAAGGTCGAGCTCTCGACCAGGTACAGGGCTGCGAGCACCAGGAACAAGATGACGCTCGCGGCCGGGCTCACGAAGGCCACGAGGGTCACACCGAGGTAGATCCACGGGCCGGGGAGGTACGCGCGAGTGAGCCCGCTGACGACCCCCGGGTCGGCGTCCGGCCGCAGAAGCCGCCGGCCCACGGACGCGTAGAACCAGGTCAGGTTGAACATGATCGCCATCGCGACCATGGTGAAGCCGTAGACGAGCGCGGCGTCCTGGGCCCCAGCGCCGCGGACGTGCTCGGCCACCAGGCGGGTAGGGAACGGCACGAACGCGACGCACATCAACAGCCCGATGTTGGCGACCAGGAAACGCCGGTCGGCGCGCTCGACCTGAGCCAGGACAGTGTGGTGGTTGATCCACATGATCCCGATCGTGACGAAGCTGACCGCGTAGGCCAGATACGACGGCCAGATGTGCGTGACCTGGGCGCCGAGGTCCTCCACGTCGCCGGCGACCTGCGTGTCGACGTTCAGGATCAGCAGCGTCGCGGCGATCGCGAAGACGCCATCCGCGAAGGTCTCGAGCCGGGCGGTGCTCACGCGGAGAGCGTGACAGCGACGGGCTGCTCCTCCAGCTCGAGGTCGAACACATCCGCGAGTTCCGCAACCGCGTGCGGCCGCACCTCGTCGACCGTAACCGGCCGGCCGAGCTCGCGGGCGATCGTCGTGAAGGCCGTGTCCTCCAGCCCGCAGGCGGTGATCCAGTCGGTGAAGGGCGCCGGGTCGAGGTCGACGTTCAAGGCGTAGCCGTGGGTCGTCACCCACCTCGAGATGTGGATCCCGATGGACGCGATCTTCCTCGGAGGCGGGTGGAGCCAGATCCCGGTCAGGCCTTCGATCCGCGTCGCGTTCACGCCGAGAGCCGCCAGCGTGCGGATCAGCGCCTCCTCGAGGTCGCGGCAGTAGCGCTTTACGTCCTGCCCGTGCCGCGTCAGGTCGAAGATCGGGTAGCAAACGAGCTGCCCGGGCCCGTGGTAGGTCGACTTGCCGCCGCGGTCGGTCTCGACGATGTCGACCTCCGCCCCCTCTGGGACGTGCAGCTCGCCTTCCCCTGTCCGCCGTCCGAGCGAGATCACCGGCGTGTGCTCGAGGAGCAGCACTGTGTCCGGTCGATCGCCCGCTGCGACAGCGGCCGCGATGGAGCGCTGCAGGTCCCACGCCCGTTCGTAGGGGACCGGCTCGATGAGGTGGACGACGTGGCCCGGTCGGATCACGCGCGGAGCGTAGCGGCCTGTGCGGCCGCCAGGACGGCAAGCGCCCCGACGGTCACGCCCACGATCGCGGCCCCTGCTGCCGACCAGCCGCCGGCGGCGAGCAGCCACAGCAACCCGAGGAGCGCGCCGGCCGCATTCCCGAGCGCGAGCGCCTGCAGCCCGACGTGCCCGCTCCAGATGAGGCCGCAGAGCATCAACAACAACCAGCCGGCGAGCAGTAGCACCACCGTCCCGACCGGGCGGGGGAAATCGGAGGCGTCGAGCGCGCCGGTGACGCCTGCCAGCAGGAGGATCACTCCGAGCACGCCCTCGAACAGCGCGTCCAGTCTCACGAGCATCCGGTCCTCTCGCTAGTTTATGAAACGACCGTATCACTAATGGCGCGACCGGTCGACCCCCACCGCCGAGCGGCCGTCCTGGCGAAGGCCGCCGACTACGTCCTCGAGCGAGGGCTCGCCGGCCTGAGCCTGCGCCCGCTTGCGAAGGCGCTCGGCACGAGCCCGCGGATGCTGCTGTACGACTTCGAGACCAAGGAGCGGCTGATCCACGAGATCCTCGCCGAGATCCGCCGCCGCGAGGTGGGCCTGCTCGAGGCCGACGTGCACACGCTGGACGACGTCTGGCGCTGGATCGCTACTCCCGAGCGCGAGCCGTTCCTGAGGCTCTTCTTCGAGGTCTACGTGGACGCCCTTGGCCGCGAGGAGGCCGAGCCGCTCGTCCGCGACTGGCTCGACTACCTGCAGACGAGCTGGCACCCGCCGGTCGACGAGGCGACCGCGACGCTGATGGTCGCAGTCGTCCGCGGCCTGCTCCTCGACCGCCTCGCCACCGGCGATCGTGCCCGCACGGACGCTGCGCTCCGCCGCTTCGCGGAGCTCGCCTAGGCGCCGCCAAGCAGGATCAGGCCGCCGGCGATGCCGTGCAGGATCTCGATCCAGTCAGAGACCGGGTCGTCGTGAGCGGCGCTCACCTCGGCGGCGAGCGGCCCAAGAATCCGCTGCCACACCTGCGCACGGCCGATCGGCGCGAGCAGATACGCGTGCGCGAACGCCCTGCGGAGCTCGGAGGCCGGGGCAGAGCTCGTGAACGGCTCGAGGTAGGCGTCTCGCAGGTGCTCGACCTCGCGTGAGCCGGGCTCGTAGCCAAGGCGCTCGGTTGCGAACCGGAGTGGGAGCAGCGGCCCGAGGAACGGGTGCGTCACGCTCGACTCGGCCCAGTCGATGAAGACCGCGTGGCCGTCGCGGACGAAGACGTTTCCGTCGTGGGCCTCCTGGTGCACCACCCCGGCCGGGACGGACTCCCCGAGCTTGGCGGCCGCCTCCGCGACGCTGTGGTACCAGTCGTCGCGACCCGCGAGCTCCTCGTAGAGGTCGGGCAGGCGCTCCGGCCGCTCGTCCGGCGCGCCGAGCGCGAGCGCCTGCTCCGCCACCGAAGTGAAGCCGGCGTGCAACTCGCCGTATTGCCCGAGGACCGCCTCCCAGGATGGCGCGGGCTCCCCCGCGTCGAACAGGTCGCGCAGCCGCGGGCCGACGTCGCGCGTCATGAGGCGCGGCCCCTCGTGGGCGACGACCTCGGGCAGGGCGTCGGGCCGGAGCCTTGCGAGCAGCGCCGTCAACTCCGGCTCGAACGCGTTCGCGGTGGGGTTGTCCTTGAACCAAACGAGCCCCTCCGCCGTGGGGACGCGCGCGATCGCCGCCCAGGGCCGCGTCCGCACGACCTCGACGTCGCCGGTGCGCGCGACGTGCCCGTCGATCCAGGCGGTCGCCCCCTCGAGCCAGCCGTCCTCCTCCCAGGGGAGGCCTAGTAGCTCGACTCGTCCCAGCTCTCGAGCCGCTCGCGCAGGTCGCGCAGGAAGCGGCCGGCGAGCGCGCCGTCCACCAGTCGGTGGTCGTACGTGAGCGTCAGGTTCATGATCGGCCGAATCGCGATCACGTCTTCGCCGCGGTCGTCCTGGATCACCCAGGGCCGCTTGACGACCGCGTAGGTGCCGAGGATCGCCGCCTGCGGCTGGCTGATCACCGGCGTGCCGTGGAAGGTCCCGTAGCCGCCGGGGTTCGTGATCGTGAAGGTGCCGCCCTGCACGTCGTCCGGTAGCAGCTTCTTGTCGCGCGCCTTGGCCGCGATCTCGGAGATCGCCCGCGCCATCCCGAGCAGGTTCAGCCCCTCCGCGTAGCGGACGACCGGCACGATCAGGCCTTTCCCGTCGGCGAGCTC
The DNA here is from genome assembly GCA_046726435.1 of Actinomycetota bacterium. GTDB lineage: Bacteria > Actinomycetota > Thermoleophilia > Gaiellales > Gaiellaceae > AC-32. The sequence continues at coordinate 274 of JBKPAM010000086.1, read as the reverse complement.
GACCGCAAAGCCCAGGTTGACGTAGTTGCGCGTCACGATCTGGTCGCCGCGCAGCTCGCCGTTGATCCACGGGTAGTCGCGCAGCGTCTCGACGGCGGCACGCGCAACGAAGGCGAGGTAGGTCGGGTTGACGCCGTACGCCTTCTGGTACTCGGCCTTCAGCTTTTTCCGGATCGCGACCACGTTCGACATGTCGACCTCGATCGCGCTCGTGACGTGGGCCGAGGTGTCGAGCGAGCGGCGCATGTGCTCGGCGATCCCGCGGCGCATCGCG
>JBKPAM010000085.1:0-24936 GCA_046726435.1 Actinomycetota bacterium | reverse complement strand
CGCGCTCCGCGAGCTCGGCGCCGAGCGGCTGATCGCGCTCATCGTCCACGGCAACACGGCCTCGGAGAACGTCGCGCGCAAGCTCGGGCTCGAGTACGAGTGCGACATCTTGCTCGGCCGCCGCGAGGCGCAGCTGTTCGCGCTCGAGACGTGAACGAGGCGCGCGACCTGCTGCGGCACACCGCGGAGCTCGCCGCGCAGTACCTCGAGAGCCTCGGCGAGCGGCCCGTGTTCCCGCGCGTCACACCGGAGGAGCTGCGCGAGGCCCTCGGCGGCCCGCTGCCCGAGCACCCCGTCGAGCCGGAGCGCGTGATGCGCGACCTCGTCGCCGCGGCCGAGCCCGGCGTCGTCGCCGAGGGCAGCGGCCGCTACTTCGGGTTCGTCATCGGCGGGTCGCTGCCGGCCGCGCTCGCTGCCGACTGGTTGACCTCGACGTGGGACCAGAACGCGGGGCTGTACTCCTGCGGGCCCTCCGCCTCGGTCGTCGAGGAGGTCACGCGCGAGTGGATCGTCGAGCTGCTCGGGTTGCCCGCCGACGCCTCGATCGGCTTCGTCACGGGAACCCAGATGGCGCACGTCACCGGCCTCGCGGCCGCGCGCCGGCACGTACTCGACGCCGTGGGCTGGGACGTCGGCTCGCGAGGCCTGATCGGAGCGCCGCCGGTTCGCGTCCTCGTGGGCGAGAAGCGGCACGTGACGGTTGACCGGGCGCTTCGGCTGCTCGGCCTCGGCGCCCCGGAGGTCGTGGCCGCCGACGACCAGGGGCGGCTGATACCGGCCGCCCTGCGGGACACGCTCGGCGAGGGCCCGGCGATCGTCTGCGCGCAGGCGGGCGAAGTGAACACCGGCGCCTTCGACCCGCTGCCCGAGATCGCCGAGGCGTGCGAGACCGCCGGGGCGTGGCTGCACGTGGACGGCGCCTTCGGCATCTGGGCGGCCGTGTTGCCGCGCCTGCGGCACCTGGTCGAGGGGCTCGAGCGCGCCGACTCGTGGACCACCGACGCCCACAAGTGGCTCAACGTGCCCTACGACTCGGGCCTCGTCCTCTGCCGGCATCCCGACTCGCACCGTGCGGCCATGACGACGAGCGCCTCCTACCTGATCCTGGACGAGGGCGAGCGCCGGGTGCGCGACGAGCTCGACTGGGTCCCGGAGTTCTCGCGGCGGGCGCGCGGCTTCGCGGTCTACGCGGCGCTCCGCTCGCTCGGCCGCCGCGGCCTCACCGAGCTGGTCGAGCGCTGCTGCGATGCGGCGTCGCGCTTCGCAGAGGCGATCGCCGAGGTCGCGGGCGCCGAGCTGCTGAACGAGGTCGTGCTCAACCAGGTGCTCTTCCGGTTCGACTCCGACGAGCGAACCGACGAGGTGCTGCGCCGCGTGCAGGAGAGCGGGCGAGTCTGGATGAGCGGCACCACCTGGGACGGGCGCAAGGCGATCCGCGTCTCCGTCTCGAACTGGCAGACCGGCGACGAGGAGATCGATCTCGCCGTCGAGGCGTTCGCGACCGCCTACGGCCAGGTGCCGGCGCGGTAGAGCTGCCCCTCGAGGCGCCTCCCGAAGACGCCCTCGAGCCATTGGGACACGTGCGCGAGCGCGTCGAGGTCAACCCCGGTGCTCACCCCCTCGCGCTCCAGCACGTAGACGAGGTCTTCCGTCGCCACGTTGCCGCTCGCGCGCGGCGAATAGGGACAGCCGCCGAGCCCGCCGACCGAGGAGTCGAGCACCTCGGCGCCCGCTTCCAGCGCCGCGAGCGCGTTCGCGTAACCGGTGTTGCGGGTGTTGTGACCGTGGAAGCCCGCGCGCTTGCCGAGGCCGCGGACCCGCTCGACCAGCCGTCTCACCTGAGAGGGCACGGCCACGCCGATCGTGTCCGCGAGCACGACCTCGGCTGCGCTCAACCGCTCGGCGAGCGCGACGACCACGCCCTCGTCCACCTCGCCCTCGAACGGGCACCCGAACGCCACCGAGATGGTCGCGGTCGCGGGGACCGAGGCGGCAGCGAGCACGGTCTCGGCCTGCGACAGCGCGTCGTCGCGCGACATCTGGCCGTTGCGCTGGTTGAAGCTCTCCGTGGCGCCCAGGGTGACGTTGACGCGGTCGAGCCCGCCGGCCGCGGCGAAGCGCTCGTAGCCCTTCGCGTTGAGGACGAGGCCGGAGTACTCCGTCCCGTCGCGGCGCTCGATCCCTGCGACCACCTCCTCCGCGCCCGCCATCTGCGGCACGCGGTCGTCGCGCACGAAGCTGACGGCCTCCACGCGAGGGAGACCAGCAGCGGCGAGCCGGTTGACGAGGTCGGCACGCGTCGACGGCTCCAGCGTCTCGGCCTCGTTCTGAAGGCCGTCGCGCGGGCCGACGTCGCAGAGCGTCAGGGACAACTACTCGTCGAAGCCGTACGAGTCGACGTGCTCGACGCGGATCCGCACCTTGATGCGCGCCTGTTCCGGGTTGTGCCAGGGGTAGCGGTCCTGGCCGAGGTACTTCTTGGCGAGCTTGTCGATCTGCTCGTCCGCGCCGTTTGTCGTGAGCTCCGCCGTGCCGCTGACCGAGAGCCAGCGGTACTGGTCCTGAGGATCGACGACGATCAGCGAGAGGCGCGGGTTCCTCCGCAGGTGCCGCTCCTTTGCGCGGCCGGAGGCCGTGTTGAACATCGGTCCCTCCTCGTCGACGTCGACCCAGACAACCGTCGTGTGCGGCGAGCCGTCGGCCCGGAGCGTCGTAACCGCGCCCGGAAAGGGCTGCTCGAGGAACTCGCGCTGCTTGTCGCTCAGAGCTGAAGTCTTGGTCTCCACGGGTCTCCTTTCGTCACGTAGGCTAGTCCGCCGATGGGAGCTGCCGTCCTCGTCGGTACCCAGAAGGGGCTGTTCGTGCTCACGAGCGACGACGCGCGCCGCTCGTGGTCGGTTCTGGGGCCCCACCTCACCGGCTGGGAGGTCCTCCACGCCATCCGCGACCCGCGCACGGGCACGCTGCACGCGGCCACCAACAACTGGGTCTACGGCGCGACCGCGCACCGCTCGACCGACCTCGGCGAGACCTGGGAGCGCTCCGAGGGGATCGGGCTCCCCGAGGAGAGCGGGCTGAAGTGGGAGAAGTCGTGGCACGTCGAGCCGGGGCACGCGGACGAGGCCGAGACGCTGTTCCTCGGCGGCACGCCGGGCGCACTCTTCCGCACCGACGACGGCGGCGAGACGTGGGAGCCCGTGCAGTCGCTCGTCGAGCACTCGACCCGTGACCAATGGAACCCCGGCGCCGGCGGTCTCTGCTGTCATTCCATCCAGGTCGACCCGTCCGATCCGCAGCGGCTCTACATCGCGATCTCCGCGGCAGGCGCCTTCCGCAGCGACGACGGCGGCGAGACGTGGGAGCCGAAGAACTCGGGCGTCGCCGCGGACTTCTTCCCCGACAACCCGTTCCCCGAGGTCGGCCAGTGCGTTCACAAGCTGCTCCTGCACCCGGCCCGTCCGGAGCGGCTGTGGCAGCAGAACCACTGCGGCGTCTACCGCTCCGACGACCGGGGCGAGAACTGGGAACGGCTGGAGGGGAACGGCCTGCCCTCCGGGTTCGGCTTCCCGATCGCGCTGGATCCGCACGACCCGGACGCGGCGTACGTCGTGCCGGAGGAGGGCGCGGAGAACCGCGTCACGCCCGGCGGCCGGCTCGGCATCTACCGCACCCGCGACGGCGGCTCGTCGTGGGAGCTCCTCCAGGACGGGCTGCCGCAGGAGGCGTGGGTCTCCGTGAAGCGCGAGGGCATGTCGTTCGACCGGCTCGATCCGGCCGGGGTGTACCTCGGCACGCAGAGCGGCTCGGTCTTCGTCTCGCCCGACGGAGGGGACTCGTGGGTCGAGGCCGCGCGGTACCTGCCAACGATCCTCTCCGTCGAAGCCTGCGAGTGGTCGTCGTCCTGATCCCCTCGCTGCTGGCTCGCGAGGCGGGCGGGCAGGGACGGTTCGAGCTCGACGCGGCCACCGCGCGTGAAGCGCTGCAGGAGCTGCCCGTGCGGGACCTGCTCTTCGACGAGCGCGGCGAGCTGCGGCCGCTCGTGAACGTCTACGTCAACCGCACCCAGGTCGACGCCCTGGACGACACGCTCCAGGCAGACGACGAGATCCGCCTCGTCGCTGCCGTCGCGGGCGGCTAGGCGAGCGACGCGAGCGCCCGCAGCGCCCGCTCGATCTCGGCCGGCGTGTTCAGGATGCTGGGCGCGACCCGCGCGAAAGTGGGCGTGTACGGCGTCACAGTTGCGACTATGCCGCGCCTGAGCAGCTGGTCGACGACCTCCTGCGGCGGGACTCCCCGCACCTCGAAGCAGACCAGGCCGGCCGAGAGCGAGGCCGCGCGCGGGGTCCGGAGCGCCACGTGCCGCAGCGCGGTGATGCCGCGCTTGAAGCGGCCGTTGAGCTCGTGTGTGCGCGCGGCGATCCGGGCGCGGCCGACCCGGCGGTGGAAACGAAACGCCTCGTCGAGCGCCCAACGGTGCTCGAACGAGTGGAAGCCGCCGGGCGTCATCGTGCCGCCAGGCGTCCTCGTCGCGGTGAAGGAGGGGATCGTGTGCGTCACGTGCGGCCACGCGCTGGGGCGGCCCCAGACTAGGCCGGTCCCGCGCGGGCCGAAAAGCCACTTGTGGCAGCCCGCGGCGAAGAAGTCGCAACCGAGCGCGGGCAGCCGGACGTTCTCGACCCCGAAGCCGTGGACGCCGTCGACGCAGAGGAGGATGCGGTCGGCTTCGCTCCGTCCTCGGTTCAGCGGCCGCAGAGCGTCGGCGATGCGGCGGATCGGCAGCTTCACACCCGTGCTCGAGTGCACCCAGGTCAGCGCGACGACGCGGGTGCGCGGGGTGACCGCGTTCACCACGCGCCGCACGATCGTGTCGGACGACGCTCCGGCACTGTCGTCGTAGAGGCGGATCTTGCGCAGCGACGCGCCCGTGCGGGCCGCCTTGAGCTCGAGGGCGTCGTGGGTCACGAAGAAGTCGTGCGTGGAGGTGAGTAGCTCCTGTCCTTCGCGCACATGGATGCCGTTATAGAGCAGCGCGAGGCCCATCGTCGTGCTGTCGGTGAGCGCGATGTCGGCCGCGCGCGCCCCCGTGTAGCCTGCGGCCGCGCGCAGAACCGCTGCCTCGCGTGCGACCGAGGAGCCGTGGAGGTAGCCGACCGGATCGGCGTCGAGGGCGCGACGGTAACGCTCGATTGCACGCCGGACCGGAGCCGGGTGCGACGCGAGCAGAAATGCGCCGAGGTGGACGCGGTCGCGCCGGAGCCGGAACTGCGAGCGGACGCTCGGCCACGACAGCGGGCCAAGCGGTTCGGCCTCGACCTGCTCGGCGGTCGCGAGCGCGTCCGGCCCGAGCACCGCGGCCGCCGCGAGCGCCAGCCCGCCGCGCTCAAGGAAATGCCGACGGTCAAGCGCCACAGCCTTACCCCGATCGTAGCCGCGTAAAGGCCCGGTGTCAGACACGCAAACGAATGTGTGACGCGGATTGCGGAGCGGCTAGGCCAGGCTCGCGCCGCGGGTCTCGCGGCCGAAGATCGCCGCGACCACACCGCCCGCGGCCATCACGATCGCGATGAACGTGAGCGACCAGGTCGTGCTCCCGGTCGCGTCGTTCAGGTGCCCGAAGATGTAGGGCCCCGCGATCGCCGCGGTCTTGCCGACACCCTCCATCACGCCGAAGGCGCTCGAGCGCAGCCGCGTCGGGAACGTCTCCGAGGTGTACGGGTAGACCGCTCCCCACGCGCCGAGGTTGAAGAATCCGACGAAGAAGAGCGCGGTCACGTAGACGGCCTGCGTGTCCGCCTTGGCAAACGCAAAGGCGGAGAGGCCGCCCAGGACCAGGAACGCCGCCAGCGTCGGCTTGCGCCCGATCCGCTCGACGAGCCAGATCGCGGCCGCGTAGCCGGGGAACTGGGAGAGCGCGCTCAGCGTCAGCAGCAGGTAGACGTCGACGTGGAAGTTCTTCTCGGACTGCAGCACGAACGGCAGCCACAGGAAGAGCCCGTAGTAGGAGATGTTCAGTGCGATCCAAATGAGCGCCGTCGTGACGGCGCGGCTCCGCAGCCGCTCGGCGAAGAGGTCGCGCACCGACGAACGAGGTTCCTCGGGCGCCGTGAACTCGCCCGGCTCGACCTCACGACCGGTGATCTCCGAAAGCACCTCGGCGGCCTCGTCCGCGCGGCCTTGCCGGGCCAGGAAGTACGGGCTCTCGGGCAGCGTCCTGCGCACCACGAACGCGAGGAACGCCGGGAAGGAGGCCGCGAGGAAGAGGTAGCGCCAGCTCCAGTCGCCGAAACGGTCGAAGGTCGGCCCGAGGAAGACGAACGACAGTCCGGTCGCCACGAGCAGCCCGACCGGCCACCAGAAGTCGAGGAAGACGAGCAGCCTCCCGCGCCGCTGCGGCGGCAGGTACTCGGTCAGCATCGACGGGTCGACGACGAGCATGCCGCCGAGCCCGAGCCCGGCGAGGAAGCGGAACGTCATCACCGACCACGGGCCCCACGCAAGCGCGGTGAGCGCCGTGAAGACCGCGTACCAGAGGATCGAGTACTGGAAGATGGCGCGCCTGCCGACCCGGTCGGCGGCGCGGCCCAGCACGAGCGACCCGCACAGCGAGCCGGCGAGCGCCGCGCTGTTGACGAGCCCCTGCATCCGGCCGTCGAGGTTCCAGAGCCCCGCGAAGATCGGCGCGACGAAGCCGACGAGCAGGATCTCCATCGCCACGAACGTCCACGCGGCGCCGGTGACGAGGATCGCCTTCTTGTGGAAGCGCGAGAGCCCGCCGTCGCGGAGGACCTGCTCGACGTCCCGGACGGGAGGAGCGGCGACGGCAGTCGCCATCAGGCTGCTGTCCTTCGCATCGGGGATCCTCTGGTTTGATTCGCTAGGTTTACGACTGTGGGGCGAAAACCTCGACACGAGTCTACCAGGGTGCGGCCCGCTCACGTCACGCTCGCGGTCGTGCTGCAGGTGCGCGACGGGCTGCTGCAGGTGCTGCTCTGGCAGCGGGCGCGGGACCCGTTCCTCGGCGCGTGGTCCCTCCCCGGCGGTTATCTCGAGCGCGGCGAGACGCTCGAGCAGTCGATCCGCCGGCACCTCGCAGCCAAGGTCGACGTGCGCGAGCTCGCCCACCTCGAGCAGCTCGAGACGCTGAGCGACCCGGACCGAAACCCGCACGCGTGGGAGCTCGCGACCGCGTACCTCGGGCTCGTGCCGGCCGACCTCGACCCCGAGGTGCCGGAGGACACGGCCTGGCACTCGGTCTCGCGTCTGCCCGACCTCGCCTTCGACCACCGCGCGATCGTGCTGGCCGGGCGCGACCGGCTGCGCGCGAAGCTCTCGTACACGAACGTCGGCTTCGCGCTCGCTCCTCCGGTGTTCACGCTCTCGCAGCTGCGCGAGCTTTACGTCGCGGCGCTCGGCCACGAGGTCTCGACGACGAACCTGCAGCGTGTGCTGCTCCGCCGCCGGTTGCTCGAGCCTACGGGCGAGCGGCGCGAGCCGGGGCGCACGGGAGGCCGTCCGGCCGCGCTCTACCGCTTCCGTTCCCGCCGGCTCGAGATAACCGACCAGTTCGCGGCGCTGAGACCCCCCTCCTGAGGGATGCCGCCTTCGCCCATCGCGCTCACGCTCGCGGTCGACCACCGAGGCGTAGACTCGGCGCATGGGGATCGGATCCTGGTGGAAGCGGTTCCGACAACGCGAGGACGAAGCGACGATCGAGCGCGCGCAGGAGGAGGCGCACGAGACCCTCGACGAGCGGCGCGTCACGTCGGGCGACGTGCAGGGGCTCGAGGCCGACGAGTTCTCGGCGAGGTCGATGCACGAGCCGAAGATCGAGGACGCCGAGCGCTTGGGCGAAGCCGACGAAGAACCCTGAGCGCGGCGCTCAGCCGGTAACGATCACGCGGACGGTCTGTACCGCGTTGTTCGCGTAGCCACCGAGGTTCCAGGGCGGGTCCAGCGGCTGTTCGTTCCCGGCCTCGTCGCGCGCGCGTGAGCTGAGCACGTACTCGCCGGGCTCCGCGTCCCAGCGGAACGACCAGCCCCGCCAGGCCCAGCGCTCGCCCGCCGGCTCGAGCTCCGCGGGCGCCCAGCTCGAACCGCCGTCCACGCTCACCCCGAGGGACTCGATCGGCGCGAGGCCCGACCACGCGCGGCCCTCGACCAGTACTTCCCCAGGGGGCACCGTCCGCTCGCGGGTGAGGTACTCCGGGATCCCTGGCGGGACGAGCAGCGACCGCGGCTGCATGCGCGTGAGTGGCTCACCTTCCTCGTCCTCGGTCTGGCGAAGCCGGTACGACCACGACTGCTGGTAGCCGCCGAAGCGCCGGCTAGAGAGCTCGATCCGCGAGAGCCACTTCACGTTCGTCATCCCGTACCAGCCGGGCACCACGAGCCGCAGCGGGAAGCCGTGCTGCGGCGGCAGCGGCGCACCGTTCATCTCGTAGGCGAGCAGCACGTCCTCGCGAAGCGCCTCCTCGAGCGGCAGCGCCCGCTGGAAGTCCTGCTCCTCCCCGCCCTCGATCCCGCGGTCGAGCCCGGTGAAGAGGACCTCGACGACGCCGTCTGCGATCCCGGCCTCCTCGAGCACAGGCCGCAACGGCGTCCCGCGCCAACGCGCGGTGCCGACGGCCTCGACCAGCCACGGCTGGCTGATCGGCCGCGGCTCGAGCCGTGCGCGGCCGTTGCCGGCGCACTCCATCGTCACCGTCAGCTCGGCGGCCGGGCGTGCGCTGAGCTCCTCGAGGGAGAGCGTGAGCTCGCGCTCACCGGACACCTTCAGGTGCCACGACTCCGGCTCGACGACTGGGACGTCGTAGTGGGTCAGCAGGTAGTGAAGGCCGACCGGCGTGACGGGATAGCGAAGCGCCTCGAGCGGCATGCCGTGATTGCGCGCCGCGAGCTGCAGCTCTTCGAGGCTGATCCCCTCCACACGGTGGATTTAAGCCGTCTGGCGCACGACGTGCTCGTCCGTGGCGGCGAGCGCGAGCTCGGCGTCGGCCTGCGCGATCACGACCGGGTCGTGCGTGGCGCACACGACCGCCGCGCCGGTCTCACGCGCGAGCGCGCTCAGGAGGGTGCCGAGCCGCAACGCGTTGGCCTGGTCGAGCCGCGCCGTCGGCTCGTCGACGAGCAGCAGGGCCGGCCGGGCCGCGAGCGCGCGCGCCACCGCTACACGAACCTGTTCGCCCGCGGAGAGGCGCGACACGCGCTGGCCCGCGCGTTCCGCGAGCCCCACCGACGCGAGCGCCTCGTGTGCGTCGCCCTCCAGGCCGCGGATCTCCTGGCCGAGCTCGACGTTCTCGCGCGCGCTCAGGAAGGGGACGAGGCCGCTCTGCTGCGGGACCAGCGCGATCTCGCGGCGCCGCAGCTCGGCCCGGCCCGCGCGGTCGAGCCCGCCGACCTCAGCACCGTCGACGAGCACCTCGCCCTCGTCCGGCAGGTCGAGCCCGGCCAGGAGGTGCAGCAGAGTCGTCTTCCCCGAGCCGGACGGGCCCGTGACGACGGTCACGCGGCCGCTCTCGAACTCGGCGTCCAGGCTCGAGAACACGCGCGCCGCGGTCGCGCCGCGCCCGTGCGCCTTGGCGACGCCGCGGAGAAGCGCGACCGCCCCGCCTTGCGCCTGCTCGATCGGAGCGAGGACCGGCTCCTCGGCCCGGGCGCCGTCGCTGCCCGCGGCGCTCACGACGATGCGGCCATCCTCCAGCGAGGCCGAGGCGCGGGCTCCGATCCCAGCACGCGCGAGGAACTCCTCGGGCAGCCGCAGCCAGCCGCCGCGACCGACCACGATCAGGCGCTCGTCGACCTCGCCCCGAACCGTCTCCTCGCTCACGCGACCGTCGCGGATATGCACGAAGCGATCGGCGATCTCGGTGGAGGCGGGGTCGTGGCTGACCATTACCACGGTGCAGCCCTCCGCGGCGGCGAGCTCGGCGATCGCGCCGTAGACGAGCCGGGCGCTCGCCTCGTCGAGCTCGCCGGTCGGCTCGTCCGCGAGCAGGAGCCTCGGCCGGTGGGCGAGGGCGGCGCACAAGGCGACACGCTGCTGCTCGCCGCCCGAGAGCTGCGCCGGCAGGGAGCCGGCCTTCGCGGTCAGGCCTACGCGCGCGAGCAGCTCGTCCGCCCGGGCCTCGCGCTCCTCCCGCTCGACCCCGTCGGCGCGGAGCCGGAGCGCCACGAGCTCCCTCGCGGTCAGCTCGGGCGCCAGCGCCCGGTCGTAGTGCTGGTCGAGGTAGCCGAGGCTCGAGCGGTAGCGCGCGCGGTCGCCGCGGCCGAGGTTGCGCAGGTCGGCGCCGAAGACGCGGATCGTCCCGGCCGAGGGGAGGTCGAGCCCAGCGACGATGCGCAGGAACGAGGTCTTGCCGGCGCCGCTCGGCCCGAGCACGGTCAGGATCTCGCCCTCGGCCACCGTCAGGCTCAGGCCCTGCAGCGCGGCCGCGTCACCCTCCGGCGTCGAGTGGACGCGGAAGAGGTCGTGTGCTTCGACCGCGAAACTCACGTGGACTCTCCGTAGCGTGCCGGGACCGGCCGGCGGAAGGCACGTTGCGTCGCGAGCGCCACGAGCGCAACGGCGAGCAGGGCCGCGACTACGGCCGCGAGCCCGATCGCGACCCAGTCGAGCGAGAGCTGGAGCGGCGGCTCTGGAGCCGTCGCGTTCGCCGTCAGCTCGACGAAGCGCACGACCAGGAGCGAGAGCACGAGACCGGTGAGCAGGCCTCCCAGGGCGCCCGCGGCACCCGCCAGCGAGGCACGCAGCCGCAGCTGTCGCCGCAGGCTGGCCGGCGCGACACCCTGGGCCTCGAGGTCGAAGAGCTCAGCGGCCTCGTCGCGGCGCTCGGAGATCGCGCCGAGCACCAGCCCGAGTAGCGCGAGCACGACGGCGGTCAGCGCCGCCGCCTCCAGCATCGCCAGCGCCCCGCGCGCGACGGGCTCGCTGCGCAGCGATCGCTCGAGCCCCGAGCGGGAGGAGATCGAGAGCGCCGTGAAGGGCGGCCCGTGCAGGCGCGTCTCGACCGCGGCGCGCCGCGAGCCGGGCACGTCGAGCCAGAGCTCGGTCGGGAAGCCGGACCCGGGCGACGACGTGTTCAGAGCGGTGTCCAGCGCGCCGCGGTCGGCGACCACGAAGTCCGAAGTCTCGCTCTCCGGAACCCCTGGGAAGCGGCGTGCGACGGCCACCACGCGGAACTCGATCGGCTCGCCATTCGTGACCACCCCGAGCAGCCGGTCCGGGCCGGCGAGCTGCGCCATCCGCGGCGAGACGACGGCCGGTAGCCGCAGGCCGTCCGTCGGCTGGCGCGGCCGCACGTAGGTGTCGACCTCGTTCGTCAGCGTCAGCCCGAACCGCAGGCCGTTCCCCCGCGAGAGGCCGGCGACTCCAACGGTGCCGATCCAGTCGCCGTAGTCGGTCAGCGGCTTGCCGTCGACGAGCGGCCGGCCGAGCCGGACCGCGCCCACCGCCGGTGCCCCGGAGTCGGCGCCGCGCTCCTCGAGCCTCGGAGGCGGCTCGAACCGGTAGCCAACGAGCGTGCCGCCGCGGGCCGCCGGGGGAACGGCGGCCCCGATCTGCTGCGGGCGTGGGCCCTCGCTGCGACCGAGCCGCAGGGGGACGAACGAGCCGTCGGCGGCTCGCACGTAGGCGACGACGCCGATCTCGGTGCCGCGCACGGTGAGCGGGAGCTCGAACCGGCGCGCGTCCTGCGGCAGGGGCGGCCCGCGCATTGCGACCGGCCGCTGGGGGTCGAGCTGGGCGGCGAGCCGGCGCGGGCCCTCGGAAGCGAAGTCCGAGCGCCAGCCGCCGATCCGCGCCAACGCGTCGCGAGGCAGCCCGAGCATGGTGATCCCGGTCACGTCGGAGGCGCCGGCGATGCTTCCCGCGAGTCGCGTCACCGGGCTCGCGCGCACTCCCGGCCCCAGCGAGCGCACGACCTCTGGCGTCACCACCGACCGCACCGGAATCAGCTGGGAGAGGTCCTCACGCACGATCTCGTCGGCGGGAACCGCGAACGCCGCCTGCTCGCGCTGCCCTGATTCCAGCGTCGAGCGGTACGAGGCGGCGAAGAGCGCGAGTCCGACCGAGACGGCGACGAAGGCGACCGCGACGACCGCGTAGCCGGGCCGGCGCGCGAGCCCGAGCGCGGCGAGGCGCAAGGCGAGCGCATCCTTCGGCACGACTCGCTCGAGCAGGCGAAGGCCCAACGGGAGCAGGCGCGCCACCGCGACGGCCGCCACGAAGCCGACCAGCGCCGGCAGGAGCAGCAGAACGAGCCCCGTGCCGTTTGCGGCGACGAGCTCCGAGGCGTCCGCCGACCCGCGCGCGAGTGCAACGACGACCGCGAGCGCGGCGCCGAGAGCAGCCACGTCGAGCGGCGAGAGCGTGAGCCCTCCGAGCCTGACCGGCCGGATCGCCAGTACGGCGGCGAGGACGAGCCCCGCCGCGGCGCCAACCGCGAGCGCGATCCCGAGACCGTGCCAGGAGAGCACCGAGTGCCGGAGCAGCGCGCCGACGGGCTCGCCGCTCCTCCCGGCGATTCCCGCGGCGACCGCCGAGCCGACGACCCAGCCGAGCACGGTGCCGGCCACGGCCGCGGCGAGCGACTCCAGTACCACCACGAGCCCCGTCTGCCAGCCGCTGACACCGGCCGCCCGCAGCCTCCCGCGCGTCGCGTCCACGTCGCGCCGAAGGCGGGCGCCGACGAGCACGGCGAAGGCGAGCAGCAGCGCAACCGCCTCACCGCCGAGCAGGAGCAGCCGCCGGCCCGCGACCTTGCTGTCGCTCGCCGCCGCGCGCAGCTCGTCGGTCGGCGCGCTGAACCCGAACCCGAAGCTTGACCCCTCGAGGTCCGTTCGCGCCTGGTCGATCCGGTTCGCAAGCGCGGCCGCCGACCAGGAGCGGACGGAGCCGCGCCGCAGCGGGACGACCCACCCGTAGCTCCGGTAGGAATCGCGCAGGCGCGGCGAGCGGTCGAGCGCCGCGACGCCGTTGGCAAGCACAAGCGGCGGCGGCGCGGGACGGTGGTACCGGCTGATCCTCCGAATGAACAACGATTGGTCGAGGCCCTCGGCAGGAACGGCGTCGCCGAAGAGCAGTGGCGTGCGCAGGTCGCCCTCGCCGACCGGCACCAGCCTCGCGCCCGGGACGTTGGGGATGCGGCCGCCGCGCCTGATCACGAGCACCTCGCAGTGCTCCGGGCGGCAGACATGCGGCAGGCGTCCCGAGCGGAGCCGCACCCAGCGGCCGAGGTGGTCGACGGCGCCGAGCCCGAGCAGGTAGCCGCCGAGCTGGCTCTCGCGGTAGAGCGAAGTGCCGGTGGCAGGCTCGTCAAGCACCCGATGGAGCCGCTGTCGCACGTTCCTGTCCAGCGTCGCGTAGGGCGCGACCTGGCCGCCCACGCTGAACCAGTTCACGCGGATCGCCCGCACCTTTGCCGGAAGCTGCGCCACCTGCCGGCCGACCTCCCGGTCCTGCGCTGCGACCGTTCCGGCCAGCACTCCCGCCAGCATCGCCGTCGCCGCCGCAAGCCCCAGGACGACGAGCGCGAGGCGGCCGCCGCGCCGGGCGAGCCTGACGCGGACGATCCAGAGCGAAAACGCAAGGCGGCGCAGAGCCGTCACGCAGACACGTTGCCAGCTAGCCCATACCCGCACCAGCACAAGTTCCTTGGCGTATTGTTAAGCAGAGCTGATGCTCGATGTCCGCCGCCTGCGCACGCTGAGGGAGGTCGCCCTCCACGGCACGATCCGCGCCGCCTCCGAGGCGCTCTCGTTCACACCCTCGGCCGTGTCGCAGCAGCTGAGCGCGCTCGAGCGCGAGCTCGGCTACGAGCTGCTCGAGCGGCGAGGCCGCAGCGTGCGGCTGACCCCGGCCGGCGAGGTGCTGGCCGAGCGCGCGGAGACGATCCTCGCGGAGCTCGCCGACGCCGAGGCCGAGGCGAAGGTGGTCGCCGGAGCCTCCGAGCCCGCGGTCCGGATCGCCTCCTTCGCGAGCGCAGCCGCGACCATCGTGGCCGATGCCGTCCACGGCGACGGCCTGGGCGCGCACATCCTCGAGACCGACCCGCGCATCGGGCTTGCGCGCCTGCGGGCCGGCGAGGTCGACGTGGCGATCCTCTGGGAGTACGACTTCGTCCCCCTGCGGATCTCCGGCCGAATCGAGCTCGTGCCGCTCTTCGACGATCCGATTCACGTCGTCCTGCCCCGCTCCCATCCGGCGGCGGCCGCGCCGACGGTGGAGCTGGCTGACCTCGCGGAGGAGCCCTGGATCGACTCGACCAACGCGTCGTCGTGCCACCCGTTCCTGACCCGGGCCTGTCTCGCGGCCGGCTTCGAGCCCAGGGTGGCCGCCGAAACGGTCGACCACCGCACCCTCCACCACCTCGTCGCCTCGGGCGTCGGCCTGGCGCTCGTGCCGCTGCTCTCGCAGCTCGACCTGCCCTCGTCGCTCGTCGCGCGGCCGATCAGGACGTCGCCGCCGAAGCGGCGCATCCACGCGGCATGCCGCAGCGCGTCAGCGGGCGATCCGCGCGTTCGCCTCGTCATCGACCGGCTCGAGCAGGCCGCAGCGAGCCGGCCGAAGGTGCTCACGCTCGTCCATGCCCGGAGCTAGGTACGCCGTCACGACGATCGACGCGCTTCCCTCGATCGACGACGAGGGGGTCGACTGGCGGCCGATCCAGCACTACTTCCAGCTCACCGCCTTCGGGATCAACGTCTACCGAGCCACCGAGCCGGGGACGCAGGTGATCGGCGACCACGACGAGCGGGAGGGCGACCACCAGGAGGTCTACCTCGTCCTCGAGGGGAGGGTCACGTTCGCGGTCGAAGAGGAGTCGTTCACGCTCGCGCCCGGCGCGCTCGTGGTGATCCCGGATCCGGCCGTGCGACGTGGAGCCGTCGGCGAGACTGCCGGCGCGACGGTGCTCGCGATCGGCAACGCCAGGGCGGAGCGGTTCGAGTCGACTTGGAACCCTGAGCACTTCGGCGGAGTGCCCACCTACTGGCCCGGCGACTGAGCCGCCTCCCCATTGACAGCCCCGCCTCGCGGGCGCAACCCTAGGAGTCGTGAGCCAGACGCAGATCCTCCTCTGGTGCGTCGTGCTGATCGTGCTCGAGCTCAACCACCTGAAGTGGATCTGGTGGACCTACTGGGAGTGCGGCAAGTGCGGGCGCAAGCACAAGGACTGCGGCTGCAGCTCCAAGTGGGTCATGTTCCTGTAGCTACTTGAGCGTCTTCAGGTAGGCGACGAGCGCCGCCAGGTCGGCGCTCGAGAGGATCCCGCCCCAGTGCGGCATGCTCACGATCGGCGCCCGGCCGATCACACTGCCGCTGCGGATCACGTCCGTGATCTTCTTGTCGGTGTTGAACTCGCTGCGAAAGTCCGCTCCGGAAAGCGGTGGGATCGTCTTGTCCTCAGAGAGCGGATTGGGGACCCCGCCGAGCCCGTTCGGGCCGTGGCAGTTGATGCACCCGTCGCGCACGTAGAGCGCGGCGCCCGCCACCTCGAGGCCCTGGTCCCGCGGCACGAGCGGCGCCGTCGCGCCCGCGACGCTCGGAAGCCCAGCGCGGATGTAGGCGACGAGCTCGGCGACCTGGCGCTTTGAGATCACCGCGCCCCAGACCGGCATGTACGGCTTCGTCGGGTTTGCCGACTCGCCGAGGCCGTGGTCGATGATGTGGCCGAGTTGCGCGACGGTCAGCGTCTTGCCCACCGCCTTCAGGTCGGGCACATCCGGCGAGACGCCTCCTACTCCGTTAGGCCCGTGGCATTGCGCGCAGGCGAACTGGACGAAGACGTGAGCGCCCGCGGCGACGGTCGGGTCGAGGGTGCCCGATGTCGTGGCGGCACTCGCAGCGGTGCCTACGGTCTTCGTGCGGTTCGTGTAATGGCCGACGCCGAATCCGAGGAGCGCCGCGACCGCGATGAGCAGAAGCACCACCGCGCCGGCAACCACGACGAGCCTCGACCACCTCGAATTCGTCGGTATCCCCACGCGTTGCAGTCTCAGCCGGTAGCACTTTGGGGCCATCCGCGTTCGCACTGACTGCTCCTGCGGCTTACCCGTAGGGATTAGGGTGGTCGCCACGATGGCCGACGCTGGCCCCCCGACCGACGACCTGGACCCGGTGCAGGCTCAGTCCACGATCCCGTTACGGCCGATCGCCGACCTTGCCGAGCGGATCGGGATCCTGGCCGACGAGCTCGAGCCCCACGGCCGCTACGCCGCCAAGATCGACCTCTCCGCGCTCGAGCGCCTGCAGGACGAGCCCGACGGCCGGCTCGTCTGCATCACCTCCGTCACGCCCACCAAGCCCGGCGAGGGCAAGACGACCACCGCCATCTCGCTGACCGACGGCCTCGGCGTGAGCGGAGAGAGCTCGCTCCTCTGCATCCGCGAGCCCTCCCTCGGGCCGGTGTTCGGGATCAAGGGCGGCGGCACCGGAGGCGGCCGCGCCCAGGTGGCGCCGATGGAGCTCGTCAACCTCCACTTCACCGGCGACATCCACGCCATCGGAGCCGCGAACAACCTGCTTGCCGCCGTCATCGAGTCTCACCTGCTGCATGGAAACGAGCTCGGCCTCGAACCGCACTCGATCACCTGGCGGCGCTGCCTCGACGTGAACGATCGCGCGCTGCGGAAGACCGTGGTGGGCCTCGGTGGGCGCGTGAACGGCTCCCCGCGCGAGACCGGTTTCGACATCACGGCCGCATCGGAGGTGATGGCGATCGTCGCGGTCTCGCGCGACCACGCCGACCTGCGGCGGCGGCTCGGCGCGATCACGGTCGGCGCGGCCATCGACGGCGAGCCGGTGACCGCCGAGCAGCTCGGCTGCGCCGGCTCGATGGCGGCTCTGCTGACCGACACGCTCAAGCCGAACCTCGTGCAGACGCTCGAGGGGCAGCCGGCGCTGATCCACTGCGGGCCCTTTGCAAACATCGCGCACGGGAACAACTCGCTCATCGCCGATCGGCTCGGGCTGAAGCTGGCCGACTACGTCGTCACCGAAGGGGGCTTCGGAGCCGACGGGGGCTTCGAGAAGTTCGTCGACATCGTCTCCCGGATCGGCGAGATCGCGCCCAGCGCAGTCGTGCTCGTCGCGACGGCCCAGGCGCTGAAGCACCACGGCGGCGATCCCGACGGCGGGATCGAGGCGATCGAGCGCGGCGCCGCCAACCTCGAGGCCAATCTCGCGATCGTGCGCGAGGTGGGGCTGGAGCCCGTGGTCGCGGTCAACCGCTTCCCGGCCGACTCGCGGGCGGAGATCGACGCCGTGCTCGCGCTCGCGCGGGAAGCGGGCGCGGCGGCGGCGGTGAACGAGGGCTTCGAGCGCGGCGGCCTCGGCGCGGCGGCGCTGGCGGAGGCGGTTCTGGCGGCGGCTTCGCAACCGCGGCCGATACACCGCCTCTACGAGCTCGACCTGCCGATCGAGGCCAAGCTGGCGGCGCTCGCGACCCGCGTCTACGGCGCGGCCGCGGTCGAGCTCTCGCGTGAGGCCGCCCTTCAGGCCGCGGAGCTCGAGTCCCGCGGGCTCGGCGGGCTCCCGATCTGCGTCGCGAAGACGCACCTCTCGCTTTCGCACGACCCCTTGCTCGGAAACGCGCCGAAGGGCTTCACGCTCCCGGTCCGGGAATTGCGCGCCTACACCGGCGCCGGGTGGATCGTCGCCATCTGCGGCGACATGCAGACCTTGCCCGGCCTCCCGGCCGATCCGGCGGCTTCGCGAATCGACATCGACGAGGACGGCCGCATACTCGGCCTTCGCTGATTCCCACTCGTCGGCGCTAGGGTCGTGTCGATGGCCGAGATCGAGTGGGACCCGGACCGCTACCTCGACTCGATCCTCGACGAGATCCCCGACTACCGCCGCCTGCAGGACGAGGCGGCGTCGGCAACGGCGGGGTTTCGCGTCGAGCGTGTGCTGGAGCTCGGCACCGGGACGGGAGAGACCGCCAGGCGCGTGCTGGCCGTCTATCCCGGCGCGAGCTGGACGGGCGTCGACGCGAGCGAGGCGATGCTGCGCCGCGCCCGCGACGTGCTACCCGAGGCCGACCTCCTGCACGCGCGGCTCGAGGAGGCTCTGCCGCGAGGGCCATTCGACCTGGTCGTGTCGGTGCTGGCAGTTCATCACCTCGACGCGGAGGCCAAGCGAGATCTGTTCCGCCGTGTTGCCGACGTCCTGCGCCCCGGCGGCGGATTCGTTCTCGCCGACGTCGTCGTGCCGGACGATCCCGCTGACCAGCGCATCCCGATCGACGGTGTTGTCGACCTGCCCGACCGGCTCGACGACCAGCTCGCCTGGCTGCGTGCCGCCGGCTTCGAGGCAGGGCCGACGTGGACGCGGTTCGACCTCGCCGTCGTGCGAGCCGTCCGCGGTCCGTGAGCGTGCAGGGCGAGAGGCTAGCCTCGCTCAGGTGGAGCTCAGGATCGCTGAAGCCTCCGAGGAGACACAGGAGCTGCTGGCCGCCTGGCGATACCCGCCGCCGTACGACTTCAAAGATTCGGGCCCACAGGCCCGCTCAAGCTGTTCTCTGAATCCGCCTGTCTGAGCCGTTTCCGGCCCTGGCGTCTCAGGCCGTATCAGAGCTGTTCACGGGGTGGTGGGATACATGGCGGTACCGAGCAACCAGACGCATTCGAGACGACGACGCCGACCAACCGCCGGTCTTGATCGTGGAGGAGGCGTCCTAGAGACTCGGGCCGTGAGCGCCAGGGGAACGTGGCTCTTTCTGGTGGTCGGGGCGGTGATCGGGCTAGCACTCGGCATCCTCGTAAGCGTGACCACGGACGTTCCTTTCGCCCCTGAGGTCGGGTTGGTGCTCGGTGCGCTCCTCGGTTGGCTCTCGCGCCGACCAACCGCCGGTACTGGTCGTTGAGGACGCTAACGAGGTCGGTCTGTAGCGCATCGGCAACCGCGCTATCCTGTTGCGCCTGCGGCCAAGGCCAGGACGCATCGCCCGTAATCTCCGCGCGTCCGCGCGCCTACTCTCCCCCCAGGCCGGCCTTGGCCGCCTTGTTGTAAGACACGGCTCGCGGTGCGTTGTTGGATCGGGTGGGCTCTGCCCAGAGGTCGATGAATGACTAGCGCGGAGGCGCGTCATGGGGTTTCAAGGGAAGGCGCCGTGGAAATCCTTGGCGTTGCGGCAGGGTCTGACTGCGGCAACCGGGGGTACGTGCTTGTTGGGGGAGCCGAGCGCGAAAACCAGTCGCCCCTGCCGCTCTTTCTTGGCTGTGAAGACATGGCCGGATGAGCCCCGACACTAGTCGCGGTCGACGAATGGCTGAGCGCCCCGCATACCGGGCCTGGTCGTGCGTAAGCGGTAAGGAGCGTTCACTTCGCGGCCCGGCCTCCTCTGGGTGGAGGGCGGATTTCCGCAAAGGGCGCCTGGGGAGGGGAGAGCAGAAGCGCCCAATCCGCCCACGTTGTGCGGAAGCCCTCCCAACTAGCGGACGCTGCCTGGTGCTCAGACTTGCGATTAGGTTCGGCTCGCCACCCGGCCCCCAAACGACGGTTTTAGGTCGTGAATAGACCGGCACACCAATTTTGTGGAAAGCTTGCCCCTGGCGTCCGTCTACCCTCCGGAAAGGAAAAGTGAGATGGCGAAGAAAACCATTCGCGTAAGCGACCAGTCGGGCCAGGAAATTCCGGAGGGCAAGGGAGCCGTTGTCCGCATAACTTTCAGGGATGCCCGCAAGGGTGTCCGCGAACTTGACCTGACCGACGCCGAGGCCGAGAGGCTGGGCGGGCGTGCCGTGGCTCGGCGCGGGCGCAAGCCCAAGGCAGCGTCTTAAGCTTCACCGCCGTGATGACCTGACCCAGCCGTGGGAGACGTTCGTTGGCTTAGCTGGGGGGCGCACCGACGCGCCACCACATCACAGTTCTGGGCCGCAGTGGGGTCTGCTCCCCAACACCCCCCGTTGCCATGAGCGCCGATGCGCGTAGGCGGATTTTCCCAAGTCTTCAGCGTCGTGGCAAGGTTCGCGGCCAGGATAGGAGGCGAGCGCAGCCACAACCCCGGCTTCGCACCCGTCAGGCCCCAGCCGCGCTCACTGATGAGCGAAGCAGGGAAGGAGAGAACCCCCTGCGCTGCCTGCGCCATGTCGCCAGACGGCGCAAGCTTCTAAACGATGTCGAGAGTGATTGCGGAGTAGGTGCCGCTTGCCGCTTCCACTTGGATCCCGTTCACAACCACGGGTAGGTTCGGTTGGGCGTCCGGCGGGGCGTCCTTCTCGTTTGTGGGTACCAGAATGGGTACCAATGCGCCTCAGAATCGACGCTGCGGACGCGGAAACCTTCTCCCAGCTTGAAAGCTGGCGCTACCCACCGCCTTTCGACTTCTACGACGGTGACGTCGACCCGGTACTGAACCCGGAGCGCTACTTCGGCGTCTGGGACGAGCACGGGGAACTCGTCGGCTTCTACTACTTCGAGCCCAAGCCGCCGGATCTCGATTACGGCCTCGGTCTGCGGCCCGACCTGACCGGGCGCGGCCTCGGGCTCGAGTTCTTCCTCGCCGGGCTCGCACTCGCGCGCGAGCGCTACCGCCCGAGACGGGTCTTGCTCCACGTCGCAGCCTTCAACGAGCGCGCTCGGCGCGTCTACGAACGCGCCGGCTTTCGCGTGGTCTCCTCGCACGTGCGGCGCTTCGAGCGCTTCGGCGAGGTCCCGTTCCTGACAATGGCCGAGGAGCTCGAGGCGTAGCGCGTTACGGTTCGCCGCGAGCGACGACCCGCCCTGCCGCCACGGCCAGGGGTCAGATCTTGCACTGCAACATTCCCTAGGCCCAGTATTCGGATGCGATGCCGGGGCCAAAGTCCCGGGCGAAGCGACCCGAAGCGAGCGCGACACGGCGTAGACCCAGGTGTGCGGACCACCGCCGTTGATCCAGTGCGTGAGGAGGACGGTGCCCGACCCGTCGCCGTGGAGCAGAACCCGGGTCCGGCAGGTCGCCCCAGGGAAGGAAGTGCCGGGAGCCGGCCCGCCGCCGTGGATCGTGCAGCCCCGCGTTGTCTCTCGAGGCGGAAACACACCCTTCCATCCGGACGCGTTCAGCGCCGCGACAATCACAGCCCGCTTGTCTGGCCCGATCGCCGGGACGCCACCGCAAGCGACAGTACTAGCGAGGCGCCAGGACGAGGATGACGAGGCTGGCCATGACCATCCTGGTCTTCGTCTTCAGAAAAGCCGACCGCACGGTCTTCCATTTTGCAGCCCAACCAGCGGAGCGGCTAGCCGCGTGTTCGCGTGGGCCAGCGTGCGTGGATACCCGATCAGGCGCCAGGCGGTGAGCGACTACGCTGCCTACGGATGGCGCTCTCCGAACACGAAGAGGAGATCGTTTCACTCGTTCGTGCCGAGGCCCACGACGTGCTGGCGGCGGGGAAGGCGACGCTCGAGGTCACGCCGTCCGATGGATGGCACTTGGCGCCAACGATGTGTGCCCTGCGACCGGGCGACGAGGCCGCTTGTCCATTCACAGCCAGATCGATTCTGCGGAGCAGGCGACGCTGTGTCTCGGGCGGTACGGGACGATCTGCGAGCTCTACAACACGGATCGTCGTGGGCTGCTCGAGAGATCGGTGAGTACCTGCGCTCCGTGCTGGCCGGTCGCTACCGAGAATCCGTCCGCCTACGGGATGGCGAGCTTGCGACGGCCAGAGGCGTGTTGGAGACTGGCACCGCCGAGGTTCGGATTTTCAGCTCGAACCTCTCAACGATCGGCCGAAGGGAGCCATGGCAGAGGCTCTCGTACGAGGCGTACTGAGTGAGGTCGCCAACGGCGAAATCCTCGACTATGGATCCAATCGCGGGCCACGTGTCGACGTGAGATAGTCCAGCGCCCGTGCTCGATCCCGAACTTGCCGCCGTCCTGCTCGCCTTCGCGTTCGCTGGCGCGCTCGGCCTCCCCGGGCTCCGGAAGGCTCTGAAGCGGGGTGAGCGGTTCTGCGCCACCTGTGGGCGCCGGATCCTCCAGGGCCAGCGAACGTGCGACTGCGACTGAAGTTCGACAGACCTGATCGCAGGGACCTGACGGTGTTCGGCGGGTACTGCCTCGCCTCCGGCGTCTACATCGCGATCGGAGTCACCTACGTCGACTTCCTGCTCTCGTTCTGGGTCGGGCTCGCGTACCTCGTGATCGCCGCCTGGCTCCTGCCGACGGTCGTGAGGCGTTTGTTGTGAGCTGGGTTGCGCACGACCTCGAGCCGTACGCGATCCAGAAGCACACGAAGCTGAAGCTCGCCTTCGTGCCACTCCTGATCGGCTCGTACTCGCCGGACATGATGACCAAGTGGTTCGTGTACGGAATCCACCTGGGCCCGTGGGACCTGAAGGCGTCCGACCCGGCACAGTTCCACCGCGGCTGGCCGGGATTCGGCTTCACCCACTCCTTCATCTACGGCATCGCGATCGCGCTCATCCTCTGGAAGGTCTTCGGCAGCAAGCTCTGGGGCGTCAGCTTCCTGGTCGGCCAGGCGGCGCACGCGCTGACGGACGCCGGCGACACCGTCGGGACGATGCTGCTCTTTCCGTGGACCTTCCACTTCCACATCAACGCGTGGGCATACGCCGGGCAGACGGGCCGCATGACCGACGCGGCCGCCTACTTCAGCGGCCTCGGCGGGATGTGGGACCTCGTCTGGATCGTGTACGGCCTCTTCAGCTGGCGGGTCCTGACGAGCAGCTACTTCGACAACTACATCTACCGCGCGGATGCCTTCTGGCCGTGGATGAACCGCAGGATTCCGCGTGGCGCCCTGATCACGCTCTACCGCGCGGCGTTTTTCTACGGCACCTCGCGCTGGATCGCGTGGACGATCTGGGCGCACGTCATCCACCACTACCCGTTCGACCTGAGCTGGGGCGGGCCGCATTGGGTACCGGCGGCGCACCCGTGAGGTCACTGCGAGGCTAAGGCCACGATCCCGTACGTGAGGGCGAAGCCCGCGAGTGTGAGCGCGACCCGGAGCGGCGACGTGCGCGCGTGCGCCGCCGGAAGCAGGTCCGAGGCGCCCACGTAGAGGAAGAACCCCGAGTAGAGCGCCAGCAGGTACGCAAGCCCCTCGTCCGAGACCGAGACGAGCGTTCCCACGATCGCTCCGAAGAACGGTGCGATTGCGTCGGCCGCGAGCCAGCGAAGCGCCTGCCGCCGCCCGCCGTGCTGGCGCAGGATGAAGGTGACGGTGTTGAGCCCGTCGGCGAAGTCGTGGCTGATCACGGCCGTGAAGACGAGCACGCCGGTCACCGTGTCCACGGCGAACGCGAGTCCGATTCCGAGCCCGTCGACGAAGCTGTGCACGGAGAGGGCGCCCGCACCGAGCGCGCCGACCCTGCGGTGCGCCAACGCCTGCTCCGGATCGTCGCGATGGTGGAGCACGATCGCGCGCTGGAAGAAGAAGAACAGCAGGAACCCGGCGGCGACGAGCGTGGTCACCCGGCGCGGATCGTCGATCCCGGAGATCGCTTCCGGCAGCACGTCGAAGAGCGCGACACCGACTACGACGCCGCCGCTGAGGGCGAGCACCGTCTCCAGGTGACGGTGGAGGCGCAGCGCCGTCAGGCCTCCGAGGAGCGTCGAAAGGACCGTACAGAGCGAGAGCGGAATCGCGATCCAACTCACGAACAGTTCTCGCAGACGCCGTAGAGGTCCGCCTCGTGGCGCTGGACGACGAAGCCGTGTTGGCGGCGGACCTCCGTCACCGGCGGCGCGGCGCAAAGCTCCGTCTCCTGGACGGCACCGCACGAGACGCAGACGAGGTGATGGTGGTGTCCAGGCTCGCAGGCGATGAAGCGGCCCCTGTCGAGCCGGCGCACCCGCTCCTCGGCCTCGAGCAGCGCAAGCGTTCGATAGACGGTTGCAAGGCTCACCGGCGCGGCCTCTCTGGCCACGCTCCAGAGCTCCTCCGCGGTAAAGGCGTGCTGCCGGGACGCGACGAGCTCCGTGAGGAGCTGCCGCTTGCGGGTGTTCCTCCTGGGCATCGCGGGCCAGCTTACTGCAAATGCTTCTCATTCTCAGAAAGCGGGCGCCCGGGTCGTCCCGGAAGGCGCTGTGCAACCATCCGGGTTGTGCGACGGCACGTCCTTCTCGGCTTGCTCGCGGCGACGTGCTGGTTCGCTCTCAGCCCGACCGCGCTCGGCGGGATCGCCGAGATCCGCGACGCGCGGGGCCACCTGGTCGCGGCGGCCGGACAGGGGTCGTTCGCGTCCATGCAGGACGGCGGCTTCGCGCTCCGCGTCGACTCGGCCGCCCGCAGCACGCGGGGTGTCTCCCTCACCGGCGTCTCGCTGGCGGGTGGGGCCGTCTACGCCGACCGCGTCTTCGTGCCCGCGCACGGGCTCCGCGGCGCACGTGTCGTCGGGCTGACCGTGAACGGCAGGGCGGTCGCGGCGAGGCCGAACACACTCGTGCCTCTTGGGCCCGCGAGCTACCTCGTCGTGCTCCAGGAAGCCGTCGTCCCCGGCGAGGGCAGCGGCATCGTCGGTCTCCGCCTGGTCGCGGGAGACTCGTCGCTCGGCCTCGATCCCGGCTCGCAGGTGCTCGTCGGGCTCGCGCGGGCTGCGCAGCCGACGGTCCACCGCCACCAGACGGCGCGCCTCTCCTGGCTCGCGCTCGGCGTTGCCGGCCACGGGGCGGACACCGGCAACGACGACCTCGTGCTCCCGGACGCGCAGCTGCTTGGGGTCGATCTTCCGACCGGCGGCTCGATCGGCGCCAAGGCGGTCCGCATCGCGACCCGGTACCTCGGCGTGCCCTACCTCTGGGGCGGCGCCGACCCGATCACCGGCTTCGACTGCTCGGGGCTGACGATGTACGTCTACGCGCAGCTCGGAATCCACCTCACGCACTACACCGGCTCGCAGTTCTACGAGGGCGCCCGCGTGCCGCCGTGGGCGCTCGAGCCCGGCGACCTGCTCTTCTTCGAGCCGAGCAGCCGCGGCCCGCAGCACGA
>JBKPAM010000084.1:0-3508 GCA_046726435.1 Actinomycetota bacterium | reverse complement strand
GGCTCCACGATGGTGGTGTAGATGCCGAACGGCTCGACCTCGAACCGCAGCGACTCCATCCACCCCTCAACCCCGAACTTCGCGGCGGCGTAGGCCGAGCAGAACTCCTGCCCGACGATGCCGGCGGTCGACGTAATCGTGACGACGGTCCCCGACCGCTGCTTGCGCATCACGGGCAGGACCGCACGGGTGACGTTCATCGGCCCGACAAGGTTCGTCGTCAGCGAGCGCTCGATCTGCGCCGGCGTCAGCTCCTCGAAGAAGCCGGCGTAGAAGTTGCCGGCGTTGTTGACCAGCACGTCGATGCGGCCGAAGCGCTCGACCGCCGCCTGCACCGCCGCCTCTGCCGACTCCAGGCTCGTGATGTCGAGCTCGACGACGAGCAGGTCGTCAGCCTCGCCGACGGCGCCGACCACGGCTTCGGTGTTGCGGCCGGTGGCGACGACTGCGTGGCCGTCGGCGAGCGCGGTCCGTGCAATGTCGACGCCCATGCCGCGGCCGGCGCCGGTGATGAACCAAACCCTCTCGTCAGCCATCTTCTCAGTCCCTTCTTGCTTGCTGTTGTGCGCGCTGAGAGGCTACTGAGGGGACTGAGGGGTCGCCTGCCCGAGTGTGCGGGATGTCCCTTGACGTTCGGCTACGTTTTCGACATGCGGGCGACACTGATGTACGGCGCCGGCGATGTTCGCGTCGAGACCGTCCCAGATGCCCGACTGATCGAGGCAACAGACGCGCTCGTGCGTGTCCGGCAAGCGGCGATCTGTGGGAGCGACCTGTGGCCGTACAAGTCGATGGAACGGACCGAATCTGGCCGGCGTATGGGCCACGAATTCATCGGGGTGGTCGAGGACGTCGGCAGCGAGGTCAACACGATCAAGGCGGGCGACCTGGTCGTATCTCCGTTTCTGTGGTCCGACGGAACATGCGTCTTCTGCCTGGAGGGGCTGCAGAGCGAATGTCTCCACGGAGGCAGGTACGGCTTCGATGACGTTGACGGCGGTCAGGGCGAGGCGGTACGCGTTCCGCAGGCGGACGGAACGCTGGTCGTGTTGCCGGTCGGCGCTGACGACCCCCTGATGCCTTCGCTGCTCACGCTCTCGGATGTGATGGGAACGGGCCACCACGCGGCCGTCGCCGCCAAGGTCGGGCCTGGGAAAGCGGTCGCCATCGTCGGCGACGGCGCCGTCGGTCTCTGCGGCGTGATTGCATCCAAGCGCTTGGGGGCCGAGCAGATCATCCTGCTCGGCAACAACCCCGAGAGGCTTACGCTCGGGCGGGAATTCGGCGCCACGGATGTCGTTAGCGAGCGCGGCGAGGAAGCCGTCGAGCGCGTTCGAGAGCTGACCGAGGGTCTCGGGGCGCATTCGGTGCTCGAGTGCGTTGGTCTCGAACAGGCCGTTGACACCGCGCTCGAGATCGCGCGGCCCGGCGGGGCCGTCGGGCGCGTCGGCATCCCTGAGCACGACACGACACCGACGGGCGTCGCGTTCTGGAAGAACGCGAGCATCGCCGGCGGCCCCGCGCCCGTGCGCGCGTACATCGAGGAGCTTCTGCCCGACGTTCTCGAAGGCAGGATCCAACCGGGCCGGGTCTTCGATCGCTTCACGAACCTCGACGGCGTGCCCGACGGCTACCGGGCGATGAACGAGCGTGAAGTGATCAAGGTCATCGTAGAACTCTGAGCCTGATTGACGCTGGCCCCCGGGTGGAGGCACGTCGGATGGCCGAGTGAGCTGTCACTTGACGCGCGCCGACCGCGGTATGACGGCCCGTTTTTGGGGACATAGGTGCAACTAACGCCGCGCGTTTTGGGGACCAGTAAGAAAGATGCCGTTATGCAGGTAGAACGCGGTGCCGCATAGCTGCAACTACAGACTCAACCACCCGGTTTCTACTTGATCAGCGTGAGCATCTTGAACATCGGCAGGTACATCGAGATCACGATGGTGCCCACCATTGCGCCGACGCAGATGATCAGGAGCGGCTCGATGATCGACGTGAGCGACTGGATGCTCGTGTCGACCTCGTCCTCGTAGAAGTCGGCGACCTTGCCGAGCATGCCGTCCAGCTCGCCGGTCTCCTCGCCGATCTTCACCATCTGTCCGACCATCGGCGGGAAGACGGGGTCTTCCTGCAGCGGCTGGCTGATCGGGACGCCCTCGTGCACGCGCGTCTTGATCTGCGCCAAGGACTGCTCGACGACCCAGTTCCCTGCGGTCGCGCCCGTGATCTCGAGCGCCTTGATGATGTCGACGCCGGACGAGATGAGGGTCGAGAGCGTCCTCGAGAAGCGCGCGAGCGCGATCTTGTGCACGACCTCGCCGATGTGCATCGGGATCCTGAGCTTGAAGCGATCCCAGAGCTGCCGGCCCTGCTCGGTCTGCTTGAGCCGGCGGAAGGCGAAGATGAGCCCCGCGATCGCCGGGAAGATCACGAACCACCAGTGCCGGAGCGCGTACGAGGCCTGCATCACGATCTGCGTGAGCATCGGCAGGTTTCCGTGCAGCTGGTCGAAGACCTTGACGAAGACCGGGATGATGAACAGCAGCATGAACGTGAGCACGAGGGACGCGAACGTGAGCACTACCGCGGGGTAGATCATGGCTCCCTTGACTCGACGCTTGATCTGCGTCTCCTTCTCGATCTGAACCGCGACCCGGTCGAGGACCGCGTCTAGCGTTCCGGACGACTCGCCGGACTCGACCATCGCGACGAACAGGCGGCTGAAGACCTTCGGATGTCGCGCGAGGGCCTTGGACAGGATGACGCCGCCCTCGACGTCGGAGCGAACGTCGGCGATCACCTCGGCGAGGTACTTGTCGTCGGTCTGCTCCTCGAGCGTGACGAGTGCCGTGACGACGCTGACGCCGGCCGCGATCATGGTCGCGAACTGGCGCGCAAAGACCTGCAGCGACTTCGGCTTCACCTTCTTGAACCTCGTGGCCCCGCGCTCGCCGGTGGCAGAGCGCTCGCGCAGCGACTGCGCGAGAAGGCCGCGCAGCTGCAGCTGATCCCGTGCCGTGCTCAGGTCCGGCGCGTGGATGACGCCCGACATCTCGAGCCCTTCTGCGTTGATTGCGTCATATGCGAATGCAGCCATGGTGGATTCCTTACGTGGAGGGGGTCGTCAACCTGTTGAGGAGTCGAAGGTCGCGCTCTCGCTGAACGCCAGTTGGCCGGAGCTCGTCGAGCCCTTGTGAACCTCGATCGAGACGAGCTTCACCGGGCGGCTCGGCGGCGAGCCGGAGCAGGTGGGCGGCGTCAGGCCCGTGTTCGGGGGGCCGACGACGCAGGTCCAGCTGATGCTCGAGCCGACCCAGTAGGTGTTCCCGTCCGAGCCGGTCTGCGAGGCGCCGCTCATTGCACTCGGGGTCAGCGAGGTGAACGCGGCCTGGCGGTAGAGCTCCATCTGCTTGTCGGCGAGCGAACCGGCGGTCGACGTCGAGCGCGCGCGGTTGATGGTGACGAGGCCCGAACCGAACCCGGCCACGAGCGCCGCGATGCCGAT
>JBKPAM010000083.1:0-28876 GCA_046726435.1 Actinomycetota bacterium | reverse complement strand
GTCGTCGTCGGCCTCGTCAGCGCCACGTACAGCTCCCGCAGGCCCTGGCCCTCGACGGCTTCCTCAACGATCAGCGCCGGCTCGACGACGATCACGTGGTCGAACTCCATGCCCTTCGCCTCGCGGGGCGTGAGGACGGGGATCCGCGTCTCGTCGAAGAGCGACCCTGTCTCCGTCCCGCGCAGCGAGGGCGGCGCGATCATTGCCAGCAGGCCTTCCTCGCCGGCGAGCCGCGCGGCCTCCTCGTACGCCGCCTGTAACGGAGGGTCGCCGCGGACGATCCGCGGCGGCTCGGCGCCCACGCGGTAGGCGAGGGGCGGCTCGACGTCGGGAGCGATCCGCTCGAGCAGCGGTAGCGCGAGCTCCATGATCTCGCGCGGCACGCGGTAGGCGTGTCGCAGCTCCTCGACGAGCGCGCCGTCACCGCCCGGCAGATACGGCAGCAGCTCCTCCCAGCGGTCGTAGGCGATCGGGCCGGTGGCCTGCGCGATGTCTCCCAGCACGGTGAACCCGCGGGCCGCGCGTCGGGCGACCATTCGCAGCTGCATCGGCGTGAGGTCCTGCCCCTCGTCCACGATCACGTGCCCGTACTGCGTCGGCGCAGCCACGAGCACCGCCCTGGCCTCGTCGAGCAGCGCCAGGTCGGCATCGCTCCAGCCGGCCCGCGCGCGACGCAGCAGCGCCTGCTCGTCCTCGTCGAGAATCCCGTCCGCCGCCGCGCTCAGAGCCCCGCGCGAGCTGAAGAGCCGCCGCACTACCTGCTCCGGCTTCGGCGCCGGCCACGTGCGGTCGAGGAAGCGCGTCAACCGCCCGTCCTTCCTTAGCGCCCGCTCGACCTCCTCGAAGTTGCGGTATGCGAGCCCGCCGAGGCGCACGCCGTAGTCCTCGTAGAAGCGGCGGAGGACGTTCATGCGGAACCGCTCTCGCGCCGCCGCCGAGAGCCCGAGCTCCGCGCGCGCCTCCGCGAGCAGCTCGGCGACCTCGTCCGCCTCGAGACCGACGAAGCTGCCCTCCATCCGCACGACGAGCTCCTGCGGCTCGCCCTCCGACGCCAGCTCGGCCGCCCGCCCGACCAGCTCGGCAAGGCGGACGTCCGCCTTCAGGCGCTGCACGTCGAGGGAGTCGGCCCGCGTGACCTCGACGCCCTCGACCAGCTCGGCGACGGCGCGCTGGTCGACGCTGTCCTCGCCGAGCGTCGGCAGCACGTTGGAGACGTACTCCATGAAGGCCGGGTTCGGCCCGACCACCAGAACCCGGCGCAGCTCGTTCCGGTGCGAGTAGAGCAGGAACGAGGCGCGGTGCAGCCCGACCGCCGTCTTCCCGGTGCCCGGGCCGCCCTGGATCACGAGCGGGGGCTCCGGGTCGCGCGCGATCAGGCGGTACTGGTCGCCCTGGATCGTGGCGACGATGTCACGCATGCGCGCGTCGCGCGTCCGCTCGAGCTCTTCGAGCAGCAGGTCGTCCACCGAGGCGGCCGCATCGGCGAGCGAGCCGTCTAGAGCCTCGTCGCTGATCCCGAGCAGCTCGCGGCCGCGAGTGCGGAACCGGCGGCGGAGCGTCACGCCGTGCGGCTCTGCCGGGGTGGCGGTGTAGAACGGCCGCGCCGCCGGAGCCTGCCAGTTCACAACGAGCGCACCGCGGTCGTTGTCGTGCACCCAGCGCCGTCCGATGTAGGTCGCGTCGGCGACTTCCTCCGAGTCGATCCGGCCGAAGACGAGGCCGCGTTCCGCGTCGGCGAACGTCCGGAGCCGCTCGTTCGCCCAGCTCTCGATCGCCTCGGCGGCCACCTCAGTCGCGCCAGCGTCGGCCGCGCGGATGAGTTGCTCGCGCATCCGGTCGAGAACGGCGTAGGCGTGGTCGATGTAGCCCTGTTCGGCTGCCAGATCCGGGTGTGCCATCGACCCGTGAGCCTACAAGTATGCGACAGACATATGTGTTTTACCTATACTCCCGGCCATGAGACACCGACGACACTCTCGCGCCCGCAGCCGACGGCTCGTGCGGCCCGGCCAGTGGCATGTCCAGGCCCGGGTCGAGCGCTTTGTCGAGCCGTCGCTGCTGCTGCTCCTGCGCGAGCGGCCGCTGCACGGCTACGAGCTGCTCGAGCGGATCCCGGAGCTCGGAGTGGAGGGGAGGGTCGACATCGGCAACCTCTACCGCCTCCTGCGCGCGCTCGAGGACGAGGGGCTCGTTCGCTCGGAGTGGAGCGCCGAGCTCCCCGGCCCTGCAAAGCGCACCTACGAGCTCACGGACGACGGCAGGCGCCTGCTCGACCGCTGGGCCGAGGCGCTCGCCCGCGCGCAGGGGACGATCGGGAACTTTCTCGACCGTTACGAAGAGGGGAGGTGAGCATGCATCGTCACCGGCACCATCACGGCGGCTTCGGCCGCCGGCACCGGCGGTTCCCGAGCCGCGAAGAGTGGCTCCGCCGCCTGGAGGAGTACCAGCGCGACCTCGAGCAGGAGGTCGCGGACGTCGCCGACGTGATCCGGCACCTGAAGTCGGAGCAGACAGGCGAGACGACCACGGTCTAGGGCTGTTCGGGCCCCGCTCCGGCGGGGCCGTTCGCCCTGCGATGTACGTCTCGGGTTCGTTACGGTCCGGAGCGCATCGACCAGAGAGGAAAGGGGAGAGCTGATGAAACGGCTCACTGCGCGCCGAACGGCGTTGCTGGCTCTCGCCGCCGCGGTGCTCGTCGTCGTGGCGACGGCCTCGAGCGCGATGGCTCACGGCAGGCCGCGCGGAGGCGGTTCGAAGACACAGCGGGTGATCCTGTTCTCCTCGGACGGGATGCGGCCCGACCTGATGTGGAAGTACGCGCACCAAGGACTGATGCCGAACTACCGCGGCCTGATCCGCGACGGCGTCGTCGGCCGCAACGGCCTGCGCCAGGCGTTCCCGCCGAACACGGGCGTCGGCTGGTACACGCTCGCGACCGGCGCGTACCCGGCGCAGACGGGCTCGACCAACAACACCTTCTACGACACGACCACGCCGTTCACGACCTCGATGAGCGCCTTCCAGCCGGGCGTCCTTCAGGCCGACTCGCTCCAGCAGGACGCCGAGCGGAACGGCAAGAGTGTCGCCTGCTTCGAGTGGACGACGTGCGGGGCGATCGTCCCGAAGATCCAGGGGCCGGTCGTCGACGGCGAGAGCTTCTTCTCGAAGTCGGCCGCGCTCGTGAACTTCGACCTGCCCGGCCAACCGGGGAAGGTCGCGGGCTTCTCGTTCGCGGTCAACTACCAGCGCATCACGCTGCAGCCCGCGAGCGGCTGGACGAACGTGCCGGTCTCCCACAGCCCGGCGGTGCAGCAGCAACTCGTGCTGCCCTCGACCAGCGCGTCGAACGTCGATCGCGCCTACGACCTTTACATCTACGACTCGACGAACGACGGGACCACGAACTACGACCGTGTGCTCGCCGTTCCGTCCGCGGCCGGAAAGGACGGCAACGCAGCCGTCGCCGACCTCGCCCAGGGCCAGTGGGCCGATGTGAAGCTCACGTTGACGGGCGCGCGTGCCGGTCAGACCGCCGGCTTCTGGCTGAAGGCGATCCAGATCGCGCCCGACCTGTCGCACTTCTGGGTCTACGGCACCGAGATCGCCCGCGTGTCGGCCAGCTACGAGGGTTGCTCGTGCCACGCGACCTTCGAGGAGACGCTCGCCTCGCAGTTCCCGACGGCGACCTCGGGCGACTTCGCGCCGCTCGAGGGCGGCGTGATCGACGAGGACACGTACGTGCAGCAGGGGCTCGACCTCTACGAGCAGAGCCACGTGCCGATGCTCCACTACATCTTCGACACGCTGGGGGTGAAGCCCGATCTGCTGATGCTCGGGTGGCCGGTCACCGACGAGTTCTCGCATCAGTTCCTGGCGCTCGTCGTTCCGAAGTCGCCGCAGGGCGGGCGGAATCCGTTCTTCGACGACGTCAACGGCACCCCGGGGGTGCGTGACCATCGGATCGGGATCCGCCGCGGCTACATCCAGGCCGCCTACCACGGTGCGGATTCGACGCTCGGGCTCGCCCGCGGGCTCGTCGGCGGGGATCCGTCGGTGCTCGCTTCCTCGGATCACGGCTTTGCGCCGCAGTGGCTCGCGATCAACGCGGGCAAGGTGCTGTTCGACGCAGGGCTCCAGTCGGCCGAGCAGACCTCGAACTGCCGCCCGCGGGCCGCGACCGACCTGGCGAAGGTGTGCGAGGTGGGCGGCTCGGCCGCGGTGTACGTCAACCCGAGCCTGTCGCCTGCCGAGCACGCGGACGTCGTGGCGCGGGTCGTCGCTGCGTTCAGGGCGCTCAGAGATCCGGCCCACCCCCGCTGGAGCCCGATCTCGGCCGTTCTGACAAAGGACCAGCTCGCGAACGTCGACGGCTCGAACTCGCTCCACCCGACGCGGAGCGGCGACGTCGTCGCGGTGGCGCTGCCGCCGTACCAGTTCGACGCGTCGACGCCCGGGAAGCTGATCGCTCCCTCGGGATTCTTCGGCCAGCACGGCTACCTGCCCGACCTGGTCGACCTCGGGCACAGCGTGAACATGCACGCGACCTTCGTGGCAGGCGGCCCGGGGATCCGGGAGCTTCACCGGAAGCTGCGGGGAGTCCAGGCCGTCGACCTCGCCCCGACGGTGGCGCGGCTGCTCGGGATTCCCGCGCCCGCCGACACGCAGGGCCGGGTACTGAGCGAGATCCTCGACTCCCACTAGCGCTCGCGCCGAGCGAGTGTCCGGGACCGCCGCTCGAGGCGGCTCCCGGGCATTCGCGGGCGCGATTTCGGACCCGGTCGCAGTTGCTATCCTGCTCTCCACCACATTTCACCGGCTTGGCGAAATGGGCGCGTAGCGCCCATTTTTTGTGAATCCCGTGCCTGACTTCAGTCTGGCTCGGGGGAACGATTTGGGGACACATGGCCAGCGTCTACGAAAAGGAACGAACACTGGAGCGCGAGATCAGCGGCAAGGTCGAGGACGCCCTGCCGGGCGTCGAGGTGCTTGCGGTCGAGCTCACCGGGCCGGAGCGCTTCACCGTCTACGTCGATCGCGAAGGCCGTGCCGTCGACCTCGCCCTCTGCGAGCAGGTCACGCGGGTGCTCTCCGAGTATCTCCGCAACTACAGCGTCGACGTCTCCTCGCCGGGGCCGGAGCGGCCGCTGCGCAAGCCGGAGCACTTCCAGCGGGCACTCGGACGGCGCGTCAAGCTCAAGACCGGGGATCGCAAGCTCCGTGGCGAGGTTCGCCGCGCCGGCGAGAGCGCGGTGACCGTGGCCGCAGACGGTGGTGAGATAGAGATTCCGTACGGTGAGATCGTTCGAGGCAACCTGATCGAGGAGAAGGAAGGGCGATGAGTAGGGAGATCATCGAGCTCGTCCACGAGCTCGAGCGCGACAGAGGCATCGAGGGCGACACGCTCATCTCGGCGCTGGAAGACGCGCTGTTGGCGGCGTACAAGAAGACGCCGGGCGCGTCCCGGCATGCCGTGGTCGAGCTCGATCGCGGCGAGGGCGACTTCCGCGTCTTCTCGATCGAGCTGCCGCCGGACATCGAGGAGCGGCTGCTCGAAGAGGCGCGCGAGCGCGTGCTTACCGAGCTCGAGCAGGCCGAGGCCGAGAACGGCGAGCGCTCGCACGTGCTCGTCACCGACGAGGACCTCGACATCGACTGGTCCGAGGTGCCCGAGGAGCAGGTCAAGCGCGAGGACGTCACGCCGGAGAACTTCGGCCGCATCGCCGCGCAGACCGCGAAGCAGGTAATCACGCAGCGCATCCGCGAGGCCGAGCGCCAGATCATGTACGACGAGTACGTCGACCGCGTGACCGAGGTCGTGACCGGGATCGTCCAGCAGGCCGGCGACCGCAACAACGTGCTGGTCGACCTGGGCAAGGTCGAGGCGCTGCTGCCCCGCTCCGAGCAGGTCGACGGCGAGCGCTACGAGCAGGGCTCGCGGATAAAGGCCGTGATCACCGAGGTGCGCAGCGGGACGAAGGGCCCGCAGGTGATCCTCTCGCGCCGCGATCCGGAGCTGATCCGGACGCTGTTCGAGCTCGAGGTGCCGGAGATCGCCGACGGCCTGGTCGAGATCCGCGCCGTCGCGCGCGAGCCGGGCTACCGCTCCAAGATCGCGGTCGAGTCGCACGCCCAGGGCGTCGACCCGGTCGGCGCTTGCGTCGGCCCTCGAGGGTCGCGCGTGCGCATGGTCGTCTCCGAGCTGCGCGGCGAGAAGATCGACATCATCCCGTGGAACCCGGAGCCTGCGCGGTTCGTTGCCAAGGCGCTCTCGCCGGCGCGTGTCCGCGAGGTCTACCTCGACGACGACGCGAGGGACGCGACCGTGGTGGTGCCCGACGACCAGCTCGCTCTGGCGATCGGCAAGGAGGGAATGAACGCGCGGCTGGCCGCCCGCCTGACCGGCTGGAAGGTCGACATCAAGTCGGACACGGAGTTCGCAACCGAGGAGGCCGAGGCGGCCTTCGCGGGCGAGGGCGAGGAGGACAGCGAGTTCACCGGCCGCTGCGCGGCGATCCTCTCGACGGGCAAGCGCTGCCCCAACGCGGCGCTGCCGGGATCGCGCTACTGCGGCGTGCCCGCACACCAGGAGCTCGCGCACAAGGAGTCCGAGCTGCCGACCGAGTCGCCCGCCGAGACTCCGCTCGCGACGCAGGAGGAAGTCGCCGAGGCCGAGCCGGTGGCGGTCGTCGAGGAGTCGCCCGCCGAGAGATCCGAGCCCGAGGCTTCCGCGGCCCCGGCCGAGCCGACAGAGGAAGCGGCTGCTGCGGCCAGCCCGGAGGAGGAAGAGCCGACTGCGTGACCTATCCGATCAGAACGTGTGCCGGGTGCGGCCGCAAAGCTCCGCAGGCCGAGTTGCTGCGCTTCGTGGCACTCGACGGCACTCTGACGCACTCGCCGAAGGGCCCCGGACGTGGGGTCTACACCTGTCCCCGGCTCGCCTGCTTCGAGCGGGCGATGGACCGCCGCGCCTTCAACCGCACCCTGCGGAAGACGGTGCGGGTCGATCCGGAACTGACACGTCTCTACACTGACGCGCATGGCTGACCGACCGAACAGGCCCAACCGCCCGATCCGGCCCCGCCAGGGAGCTCCTGCGGGCCGCCGCAAGCGCCGCGTCGTAATCGACACCGGCGCCGCCCGCCCGCGCCAGGACGGCCGCCAGGCCCGCGACCGCGCCGAGCAGAAGCCGAAGGAAAAGGCGCCGGTCGCTCCGCCCACCGGCCCGGTCACGGTCGAGTCCGGCGTCACGGTCAAGGACCTCTCTCAGGCGCTCGGCGTCCCGGTTCCGAAGCTGATCACGATCCTGATGGGCCTCGGCGCGCCCAAGACGGTGACGCAGTCGCTCGCCGACGAGGAGGTCGAGCTGATCGCGACCGAGGTCGGCCGCGAGGTCAACATCAAGCACGCCGCCGAGGAAGAGCTCGAGCCCGAGGTCTACGAGGACGACGAGTCCGACCTCGCGCCGCGCCCGCCGGTCGTGACGATCATGGGCCACGTCGACCACGGCAAGACGACGCTGCTCGACGCGATCCGCCAGACGGCGGTGGTCGAGACCGAGGCGGGCGGGATCACCCAGCACATCGGCGCGTACCAGGTCGAGCACGGGGACCGCAAGATCACCTTCCTCGACACTCCGGGTCACGAGGCCTTCACCGCCATGCGCGCCCGAGGGGCGAAGGTCACCGACATCGCGGTGCTGGTCGTCGCCGCCGACGACGGTGTGATGCCCCAGACGCGAGAGTCGATCGCCCACGCGCGCGCGGCCGAGGTGCCGATCGTCGTGGCCGTGAACAAGATCGACCTGCCCGATGCCAACCCCGACCGCGCCCGCAACGAGCTCGCGGCCGAGGACCTGCAGCCCGAGGAGTGGGGCGGGACGACGCAGTTCGCGCTCGTCTCTGCCAAGCAGGGCGAGGGCCTCGACGATCTGCTCGAGAAGGTGCTGCTGGTCGCGGACGCCGAGCTCGAGCTGACCGCCAACCCCAGGGCCGAGGCCTCGGGCCCGATCGTGGAGTCGCGCCTCGACGTCGGCCGCGGCCCCGTCGCGACGATGCTCCTGCACCGCGGCACCCTGCGCGTGGGCGACGCGATCGTCGCCGGCGACGCCTGGGGAAAGGTCCGTGCGCTCTACAACTTCCGCGGGGAGAAGGTCAAGGACGCGACCCCCGGCGACCCTGTCGAGATCCTCGGCTTCGACCATCCGCCGCCCGCGGGCGAGCACGCCCGTGTCGTCGAGAACGAGCGCGCCGCCCGCCACTTCGCGCAGGTCCGCGGGGAGCGGTTGCGCCGCGAGCAGCTGGCCAGCCGCAGGCCCGTCGGCGTCACGCTCGAGACGCTCTTCTCGCAGCTGCAGGAGGGCGCGGTCCAGGATCTCAACCTCGTGCTCAAGGGCGACGTCGTCGGCTCGGTCGAGGCGGCGATCTCGGAGCTCGGGAAGATCCAGCACCCCGAGGTGCGCGTGAACGTCATCCACCAGGGCGTCGGCGGCATCACCGAGAACGACATCATGCTCGCCTCCGCATCGAACGCGATGGTCGTCGGCTTCAACGTGCGGCCGAATGCCGAGGCGCGCTCGCTCGCCGACCGCGAAGGCGTCGAGATCCGCACCTACCGCGTGATCTACCAGCTCACCGAGGACATCGAGCAGGCGCTCGTCGGGATGCTGAAGCCGGTCACCGAGGAGCGGACGCTCGGCGAGGTCGAGGTGCGGCAGCTGTTCCGCGTCTCGCGGCTGGGCACGATCGCCGGCTCGTACGTCACGAGCGGGACCGTCCGCCGCAACGCGAACGTCCGCGTCGTGCGCGACGGCACCGTGATCTACGAGACACGAATCGCCCAGCTGAAGCGGTTCAAGGACGACGTGCGCGAGGTCGAAGAAGGTTTCGAGTGCGGCATATTGCTCGACGGCTTCAACGACGTGAAGGAAGGCGACGTGCTCGAGGTCTACGAGACGCGTGAGGTCGAGCGCACGGAT
Source organism: Actinomycetota bacterium (assembly GCA_046726435.1). Taxonomy (GTDB): domain Bacteria; phylum Actinomycetota; class Thermoleophilia; order Gaiellales; family Gaiellaceae; genus AC-32. The sequence goes on along the minus strand of JBKPAM010000083.1, from coordinate 19,902 downwards.
CTCGAGACGCCGGCGCCGACCACCAGCTCCGCCACGTAGACACCGTGGGCGCCGGCTACGTCGGCATCCTCTCCGTCGAGCTCCATTTCCCCGAGAACCGGTCGCTGAAGGGCAAGCGCAAGGAGCTGCTCTCGGTGAAGGCGCAGCTGCAGCGGCGCTTCGGAGCCTCGGTGGCCGAGGTCGACCACCACGAGCTCTGGCAGCGGTCCCGGCTGACGCTGTCCTGCGTGGCGCGCGGCCACCGCGAGCTCGAGGAGCTGCTGGACGGCGCCGAGCGCTACCTGGCAGGCCAGGCGTTCGAGCTCGGCTCGATCGAGCGCGAGGTCGTCACCTTGGACGACTGAGGACCCAGAGCCCCGAGTTCATGTCGGAGGCGAGCACGTAGCGGGGCATCACGAAGACGCCCCAGACCGCGGTGCACGTATCGCCGGGGCAGAGGAGCCCGTGGCGGTCGCGCCCCGGGGGCGGCTGGAAGCGCATCAGGAAGCGCGGCTTGCGCGGATTCTTCAGGTCGAACAGCGCAACGCCCTCGCCGTACCAGGAAAAGTAGGCGAAGTGGCCGACCGCCTTGGGGTCGTGGACGCTGTCCTCGAGCGGCAGCTGGGGGCTGAAGCGACCGTCTGGGCCGAGCCGGTTCGGCAGCCGCACCGTGGCCAGCCGGACCGGATGCGCCGGATTGGCGATGTTCCATACGACCGGCCGTCCGCTCAACGTCTCGTGGGTCTCGAGCAAGATCTTCTCGCCGGGGAGGAGCCAGGCCGAGTGCGCGTTTCCCTGCCCCCGTGCGGTGCGGCCGAGGTAGCGCGGCTTCGCGGGGTTGGTGATGTCGAGGATCACCGTGCCCAGGGTCCAGTAGGAGAGGTAGGCCCGCGTAACGGCGGCGTTCGTGATCACGGAGTGCACGAGGACGCGGTGGTCGTTGCCCGGCTCCTGGGGCGTGAGCGGCGTGCACTGGTGCAGGTCCCGGCAGGCGCTCCAGCCGCCGACCTCGACGGGCTTGCTCGGATGCGAGACGTCGTAGATGTGGAAGCCGAAAGAGCCCGGCGCCGCCGCGAACTCGGTCGCGGCCTCCGCGGTGTAGACCCACGCGTGGCCGCGGGCCGTTGCGAGCCAGATCTCGTGGGAACCGCGCGGCTCGGTCCGCACGAGCGCCAGACGCCGCGGCTTCGCGGGATGGGTCACGTCGTAGAGCACGAAGCCGCCGAAGCCGTTGCTGCACGCTTGCACGCTCGTGGCCGCGAGCACGCCGACGAAGCCGGCCGTGTGGACGCGCCTGACGATGGTCTTCTCCGTCCAGGTTCCGGGAATTCGGGCGAAGGTCGCGATCCGGCGCGGCTTGCGGGGATTGGCCAGGTCGTACACGCGCACACCCTGCGCGGGACAGTCGCCTTCGGCTCGTCCCTTGCGGCTCGAGAGGTAGGCGTAATGCCGCTCGCCGACCACGTCGCCGCTGTAGCCGGCGCCTCCCGGCGTTGCATGGCCAAGCACCTTGAAGCGCGGAGCCTTCGCGGCTCCGGCGTGAGTCACCGCCACCGCCACGACCGCGAGACAGACGACAAGGGAAACCACCCGCCGCACTGCCACCTAAGACGGACGCGTCGGGTCGAAGTTGGGCTGAGCCGCTTGAATATCCCGGATGAGCGGGCGCATGCGGCGGGTCAACGAAGCCATGCGGGAGGTGGTCTCAGAGGGCGTCGGCGAGTTGAAGGACCCGCGGATCGGCTTCGTCACGGTCACCGGGGTCGAGACCTCGGCCGACCTGCGCCACGCCCGCGTCTTCGTCAGCGTCCTCGGCTCCGAGGCGAAGCGGCGCAAGACGCTCGACGGGCTCGCGGCGGCCCACGGCGTGCTGCAGGCGCGGGTCGCACGAGAGCTGCGAATGAAGCGGACCCCTCAGCTGGTGTTCGAATACGATCCGACCGTCGAGCGCGGGGTCCGCATGACGAAACTGATCGATGAGCTCGCCCCAGAGCCAGAAGACGAGTGACCCGCAGGCGGTCGCGGACGCGCTCCGCTCGCATGACCGCTTCCTGCTGGTGACTCACGAAAACCCCGACGGCGACGCCCTCGGCTCGCTGCTCGCGACCAAACTCGCCCTCGATCAGCTGGGCAAGGACAGCGAGATGTACCTGTACGGCGAGGCGCCGCTCCCGCGTGAGTACGCGTTCATGCAGCTGGACGGCCTGCGCCGCGAGCCGCCGGAAGACCTAGGCGACCGCGTGCTCGTCGCGCTCGACTGTGCGAACGAGCAGCGGCTCGGGCCCGACCCTGCTCTCGTCGCGCGGGCGCCTTTGACGCTGGACATCGACCACCACCACGACAACTCGCGCTTCGGCGACCTGAACCTCGTCGTCGGCGACGCTTCCTCGACGGGAGAGGTCCTGCGCGATGTCTTCGCCGAGCTCGACGTCGAGCTGACGCCGGAGATCGCCGAGGCCCTGTACATCGCGGTCGTCACCGACACGGGCCGCTTCCAGTACACGAACACGACGCCGAAGGCGCTGCGGCTCGCAGCCGAGCTCGTGGAGGCGGGCGCGGACGTCCACCGCGTCTTCCAGGGCGTCTACGAGTCGGTCGAGTTCGCGAAGCTCAAGCTGCTCGCGCGCGCGCTCGAGCGGGCCCAGGTCTACGAGGGCGGCCGCCTGGTCGTGTCCTACCTGTTGCGGAGCGACTTCACGGACCTGAACGTGGCCGAGGCGTACTCGGAGGGGATCATCGACTACCTGCGTGCGGTGGAGGGAGCTGAGATGGCCGCTCTGATCCGCGAGCCGCCGAGGCGCGAAGGCCCGGCACGTCGCGTGAGCCTGCGAGCCTCGAACGACGAGCTCGACGTCTCCGCAATCGCGCGGAAGTCGAGCGGCGGTGGCCACCGGCAAGCGGCCGGGTTCTCGAGCGACGCCTCGGTCGAGGAGATCACCGACTTCATCCACCGCGAGTTCCGTGCCGCCGCGGGCGCTTAGTCCGAGCGGGCTCTTCCTGATCGACAAGCCGGAAGGGCCGTCCTCATTCGCGGTGGTCGCCGCGGTACGCGGTCGCACGGGGGCGCGGACCGGCCACGCGGGAACGCTCGACCCGTTCGCCACAGGATTGTTAATCGTGTTGTCCGGAGCGGCAACTAAGCTCGCCTCATGCTTTGTGGGGCTGGACAAGCGTTACCTGACAGACGTCGACCTGATGGCGCTGACCGACACCGGGGATCGCGAGGGCGAGATCGTCGAACAGGTCGAGGCGCCGAGCGGGGAAGAGCTCGAGCACAGGCTCGCGGGCCTCCGCGGCGAGGTGGAGCTGCCGATCCCGGCCGCATCGGCCGTCAAGATCGGCGGTGAGCGTTCCTACCGGTTGCACCGCCGGGGTGTCGCGGTGGAGATGCCTCTGCGCCGCTCCCGTGTGGAAGCGCTCGACGTCATCTCATATAGCGGCGGAGTCGCGCGGCTCGACCTGCGTGTGAGCTCGGGCACTTACGTGCGGGCGATCGCCGCGGCCGTCGGCGGGCACTGCGCCTCGCTCCGGCGCACCGAGGTAGGGCCTTTCCGGGTCGAGGAGGCAGATCCGGAGCGGCTGATCCGACCCGAGGACGCGCTCGCTCGCGTCGGCAGGTGTAGCGGCCGCGGGGACGGGGCGGCGTGAGGGTCGCTCGGGAGCTCGGCGTACTCGAGGCAGTGCCCCGGGCGGTGGCGGTCGGCACGTTCGACGGCGTCCATCTCGGGCACCGGCGCGTGCTCGACTCGGTCCTCGCGGCAGGCCTCAGGTCGACGGTCGTCACGTTCGATCCGCATCCGCGCCTGGCACTCGGGTACGGCGTGGAGCTGCTCGCAACCCTCGAGCGCAGGCTCGAGCTGATCGACGCAGCCGGTGTCGAGGACGCCCTCGTGGTCGGCTTCGACTTGGAGCTCGCCCAGCTGGACGCCGCGGCGTTCGTCGATCGAGTCCTGCGTCCGATCGGGACAGAGGTCGTCGTGGCCGGCGCGAACTTCCGCTTCGGGCGGGGCCGAGCGGGCGATCTCGAGCTGCTCGCGCGCCACGGCTTGGATGTGCGTGCGGTTCCGCTGGTGGACGGCGTCTCTTCGAGCCGGATCCGGGACCTGCTCCGTGCGGGCGAGATCGAGCGTGCGTCAACGCTGCTGGGGCGGCCGGCCGAGGTCGAAGGCATCGTCGTCGCCGGCGACGCCCGCGGTGGGACGCTCGGGTTTCCGACCGCGAACCTGCGTCCCTATCCGGATCTGCTCGTGCCGCGCTACGGCATCTACGCGGGCCTGGCGGAAGAGCACCGCGCCGCGATCTCGATCGGAACGAACCCGCACTACGGGGGAGGCGAGCGACGAATCGAGGCGTTCCTGCTGGACTTCACCGGCGACCTCTACGGCCGCCGCTTGCTCGTGCAGCTCTGGCAGCGCCTGCGCGACGAGCAGGCCTTCGACAGCGAAGAGGAGCTCGTCGCCCAAATCACGCGTGACGTGGCAGCCACGCGCGCCGCGAAGCCTCCGGTGTAACCCGCGCAGGTTCTCGCCCGCATCCGCATCAGCCCTGTTGTGGAAGGACCTCGACAACCCGAGAAGGAAGCCTCGCTCGTCCGCTGCCTCGACTGCGGCACCGCCTATGACCTACCGCTTGACCATGAGGAGGCGGAGCCCTGCCCGGAGTGCGGCGAGGTCGGATGGGTCGCGCTCGCAGGCGCACCTGATCGCGGGCACGAAAGGCAGAGCTAAGCGCAAGTTTCGCCATGTTCGGGGCTCCCCTTGGCATGGGGACACGTCCTTGGTACGCGCAACGAGCGCTGAGGGTGCTTGAGTCCGTTCGCTGCCTCGAGTGCGGCACCGTCTACACGAAGCCGGCCGGCGGCGGCACGGCAGCTACGAATCCCGGCTGTCCGGAGTGCGGATACCTTGGGTGGCTCGGCCTCAGCCGGGCGGAAGCGTCCGCGCGCCTCCGCTCCGGCGTGGGTCTCCGGCCGCGCCGGTTCGCGTCACCACGCTGACTCCGCCGAAGTAGTGGTGTAGCTCGGACCACACGCGCACCTCAAAGCCGGCTTGCTCGAGGGCGGGCGCGACTTCTGCCCCGAAGCCCGGTTCGAGATGAACGAGCCCGGCGGCGGGGTGGAGCCGCGGCCGGGCGACGGCGTCCCCCGGCGGGAGCCCTTCGTCGAGGATGCCGGCGAGGACCTGGACGAGCGCGCTCCTGAGCCGCGTCCCCCCGGCTGCACCCGCCGCGAGGCCGAGACCGCCGTCATCGAGGCCGACGACCGGGGACATCATGCTGCCCATCCGGTCGCCCGCATCGAGACGCCCGCGGATCAGATCCGTCTCGCCGAGCATGCTGTTCAGGTGCAGGTCGAGGCCGTGAAGGAAGTCGCCCGAGCCGAGGCCCAGGCTCGTCGTGAGGATGCAGGCGTTCCCGTCAGGGTCGACGACTGCGAGGTTGGTCGTATCTCCTGCCAAATTCGTCCCATCGAGGGCCTGCGCAAGCACGACAGCGCGTTCGGCGGCGCTTCGCCCGCGTAACCGCGGGAGGCGCGACAGACCAGCCTGGAGCGGCGCGAGCCCCGTGCGCGAGAGCATCCGCGCGCCGGCGTAGGCGAATTCCGCCGGGCTCGACCAACGCGGCGCATACGTAGTGAGGTCGGCACGCGTGACGAGCCCGCCGCGCTCGTCCATCAGCTTGAGCAGCGCTTCGCCGAGCGAGCCGCTGTAGAGGCTTGCCGGGCCTTCCTCCGAGAGCAGCCCGAGCGCGCTCACGAGGCCCGGCTGCTCGAGCCGCGAACCGGCCTGGAGCAGTTCACCACCCGGTGCGTAGATTCGGGCGCCCTCGTTCATCGTCATCACGGGCGCGAGCATCACGAGGCAGGCCGCATGCGCCGGGGGAAACTCGACCCCGTCCCGGGCGAGCCGCAGCGCCGGCTCGACGAGTCGCGGCCACGGCAGACGCCCGTGTGCACGGTGCAGTGCGCCGAGCCCTGCCACGAGGCCCGGCACTCCGCAGGAGGCGACCCCCACGGCATAGTGGACGAGCTCGGTCCCGAACGGGACCTCGAGCTCGAGTAGTTGCGAGTTGCGTCGAGGCTCGGCACCAAGACCCGGCACGGCGACGAAGCAGTCGAGGTTTCGCGCGCGGGCGGTCGCCGCCTCGTAGTAGACACCGTGACCACCGCCGAGCAGGCCCGTCATCACGGTTTCGGCGACGCACGAGGCAAGGCAGGCAGCGACCGCCGCGTCGGCGGCCGACCCGCTGTCCGCCAGAACCTCGATCCCGGCCTCGACCGTGGCGGGGTGCCCAGCTGCGACCGCCGCCTGCACTGTGGGCAGATCGTGACGATTTCGGCGCCCCTCCGTGACCATGGGCGCAAATTCCCCCGCTACGCTCGCAGCGGGGAGGAGGATGGTGGCCACCGGGCCCCCGGCACCAACGCGAGGGCGTCGGCTCGGGCGATCGGCGCTCGCCTTGCTCAGGTAGGCGCCCCCATGCTCGGCAGCGTCCACGCCGCGCCCACGGGGCTCACCGCCGGAAAACGGCGTGGCGCAACCCGTCGAAACGGCGTCATTGCTACCCTTCCCGCCAGACCGCCGTCTCGGCCGTTCGCGTGTGCTTCCGCGCGGCGGCTTGGACGGCGGAGACGCGTCAGAAGGAGGACGGCTTGACCCTCACCAAGGAAGCGAAGCAGGAGATCGTCGGCAAGCACGGCCACAGCCAGCAAGACACCGGCTCGGCCGAGGTGCAGATCGCGCTCCTGACCGCCCGAATCAACGAGCTCACAGAGCATCTGCGCTCGCACCCGAAGGACCACTACTCGCGGCGTGGCCTGCTCAAGCTCGTCGGCCGCCGCCGGCGGCTGCTGCAGTACCTGCAGAAGCGAAACCTCGAGGGCTACCGCGCCCTCATCCAAGAGCTCGGCCTGAGGAGGTAGGCCGAACCGACACCCATACCCAAGCTGGAGAGTGGAAGTTTGAGCGAGCTCCAGATCCGGAGGCCGTGCGGCCTGGAGCTGACTCAAACCTCCACTCCCCGAGAAGTGGAGGAACCACATGGCAACAACGACTGAGCTCCGGACCGCGACGGTGTCCGTCACCGTCGGCGATCAGGAGCTGACCTTCGAATCCGGCAAGCTCGCCAAGCAGGCCGACGGCGCCGTCGTCGTCCGCGCGGGCGACTCGATGGTGCTGGCGACCGCACAGGGGCGCATGGAGACGCGCGAGGGCGCCGACTTCTTCCCGCTCACCGTGGACGTCGAGGAGCGGATGTACGCGGCCGGCAAGATCCCCGGCGGCTTCTTCAAGCGCGAGGGCAGGCCGACCGAGCGGGCGATTCTCACTGCGCGCATGATCGACCGCCCGATCCGGCCACTCTGGCCGAAGGGCTACAAGAATGAGGTGCACGTGGTCTGCACGACGCTGTCGGTGGACCTCGTCACCGCACACGACATCCTCTGCATCAACGGCGCCTCAGCGGCGCTGATGGTCTCGCCGCTGCCGTTCCTGGGGCCGGTGGGCGCGGTCCGCATCGGGCAGCTCGAGGGCCGCCTCGTGGTGAACCCGCCCCTGCCGGCGGTCGAGGAGGGCGAAAGCACGCTCGACCTGATCGTCGTGGGCACCCGCGAGGCGCTGACGATGGTCGAGGCCGGCGCGCACGAGATCCCCGAGGAGACGATCCTCGAGGCCTTCGAGGTCGCCCACGGCGAGATCCTGAAGATCTGCGACGCGCAGGAGGAGCTGCGCCGGCAGATCGGCAAGGAGAAGTGGCTCGACGCGGAACTGACCTCGCAGCTCGAGGGCGAGTACGGCCCCCGGTTCCAGGAGCGCATCGGCGCCGACGGCCTGCGCGAGGCCGGCGCCTACGTCGAGGAGCTCGTCGGCGAGCTGTCGCCCCCGATCACGATCGACTCGACCGAGGACGACATCCGCCGCCAGATCCAGGTGCGCTCCAGCCTCGCCACGATCCTCGAGCGCCAGCGGCTGGAGGCCGTCGTGGAGCCGCTCCGCGAGCAGTTCGAGGCCGACCTGCGCGCCCTCACCGAGGCGGAGCAGGACTCCAAGGAGCTGAAGTCGGCAAAGCGCAACCTGCTGTACCAGCGGATCGAGGAAGAGATCGAGCTGCCGTTCCCGGTCGGTGTGCCGCCGGCCGACGACGACACGCCGCCCGTGAAGGACACGATCACGCGCCAGACGATCAAGCGGGCTGCCGAGGCCGTCTACAAGGACCTCGTCCGCCGCAAGATCGCCGTGGAGAAGCGGCGCCCGGACGGCCGCGACCCGGAGGAGATCCGCCCGATCACCTGCGAGGTGGGCGTCAGCCCGCGCACGCACGGCTCGGCGCTCTTCACGCGCGGGCAAACGCAGATCATGTCGCTGCTCACGCTGGGAACCGCGAAGGAGGGGCAGCGGATCGACGACCTCTCGCTCGAGACCGATCGCCGCTACATGCACCACTACAACTTTCCGCCCTACTCGGTCGGGGAGACGGGCTTCATGCGAGGCCCGAAGCGGCGCGACATCGGCCACGGCGCGCTCGCCCAGCGGGCGCTCGAGCCGATGATCCCCTCGCTCGAGGACTTCCCGTACACCATCCGCATCGTCTCCGAGACGCTGGAGTCGAACGGCTCGTCCTCGATGGGCTCGGTCTGCGGCTCGACACTCTCGCTCCAGGACGCGGGCGTGCCGATCAAGGCACCCGTCGGCGGCATCGCGATGGGCCTCGTCAAGGAGGGCGACGACTACGTGATCCTGACCGACATCCAGGGCGCCGAGGACCACCTCGGCGACATGGACTTCAAGGTCGCCGGCACCCGGGACGGCATCACGGCGCTGCAGATGGACATCAAGATCACCGGCGTCACGCAGGAAATCATGCGTAACGCGCTCGAGCAGGCGAAACAGGCGCGCGAGTTCATCCTCGACCGGATGGCCGAGACGATCCCCGAGAGCCGGCACGAGCTGGCCGCGAACGCGCCGCGGATCTCGACGGTGAAGATCGACCCCGAGAAGATCGGGATGGTGATCGGCAAGGGCGGCGAGACCATCCGCGCGCTCGAGGCCGACCACGACGTCCAGATCGACATCGAGGAGGACGGGACGATCCTGATCTACGCGACCGACGGCCCGAAGGCAGATGCCGCGATCGCCGCCATCGAAGGGCTCACCAAGGAGCCCGAGGTCGGCGACACGTACACCGGCAAGGTCGTCAAGACGACCCAGTTCGGCGCCTTCGTCGAGCTGAAGAAGGGCACCGACGGCCTGCTCCACGTCTCGAACGTCGGCCCTGGGCGGGTCGGCCACATCGAGGACGTGATCGGACGCGGCGACGTCCTCGACGTCGTCGTCCAGGAAGTCGACAAGGAGCGGGGCCGGATCGGGCTGAAGCTGGTCGCCAAGCACGAGAACGGCAACCTCGTGCAGCCCGAGGAGCTGATCCAGCGCGCCAAGGACGCCCCTCCGCGCGAGCGCGAGGAGCGCCCGCCCCGCCGGGACGGCGAGCGCGGGCGGCGAGGCGGCCGCGGACGCGGCGGCCGGGACCGCAACTGAACGAGCGTGAAGAGGCGCCTGCCCTCGTCGAGGCGAGGCCGCAGGCGCTTCTGATCGCCGCGGTGCGCCTGGCGCTCGGCCTTGCCGGCGTCGTCGCGTCGATCGCACGCGGCGTGGCGCCTGGTCCCGCGGTCGGGCTGTTCGCCTTGGGCGCCTTGCTGCTCCTGTTCGCCGTCTACGGAGGTGACAGGCGGCACCGTTCGGCGCTCAAGTTCGAGTCGCCCGACCCCGCTCCCTCCGCCGCGCGCATCGAAAGCCGGCGCCGCGGGCTCGTGCGGGCGGCGTACCCCAGCACGATCGGGTTGACCGTGCTGACGATGATTGCGCTCTGGCCGCAACCAGGCCTGGCCGCGCTTCTCGCCGGGATCCTCGGCGGCCTCGGCGTGATGTCGCTCGTCGGTGCCGCACGCCTCGCCTCGTTGGAGCACTCGCGGCGGGCGCGCATCCTGATCGAGGGCAAGACGAGCCGGGTCTTCGAGGCGCCGGAATGACCCACGACGTCATCGTCATCCTCTCCGCGCTCGGAGTCGCCGGCCAGGTGCTCGCGGGCCTCCTGCTGCTGATCGGGCTGGCGTGGCTCGTCGGCCTCCGGGGCCCCGGCGATGCCCTGCGCGCGGCGCTCGAGGGCTACGAGCTGTGGCTCGTCTTCCTGGTGTCCGCGATCGCGACGGGCGGAAGCCTCTTCTTCTCGGAGGTGGCCCACTTCGTCCCGTGCGAGCTGTGCTGGTACCAGCGGATCTGCATGTACCCGCTCTCGATCATCACGCTGCTCGCCGCTCTGGCGAACGACCGCCGGGTCGCCCGCTACCTCCTGCCGCTGCCGTTCGTCGGCGCCGGTATCTCCGTGTACCACTTGCTGGTCGAGAACGGCGTGGTCGCGCAGGCGCAGTCGTGCCTGATCTCGGCTCCCGGCGGCTGCGCGACGAAGTGGATCAACGAGTTCGGCTACATGACGATCCCGACCCTCGCGCTGACCGGCTTCGCGCTCTGCTTCGCGTTCCTGCTCTTGGCAGCGGCTCCGCCGCCGTCACGAGCTACCGTTAGTGCGACATGACGAGCGGCAAGCAAGCACGGCGCCAGCGACAGGCCCAGGTGGCCCGGCCGCGGGTCCGCAGCACAGAGGGGCGTAAGGCCTCGCCGACCGTGCTCGTGGCCGCGCTGGTGGGGATCGTGGGGATCGTCGCCGCGGTGCTGATCGTCGTCGTCTTCGCGCGGGGCGGCTCGAGCTCGTCCTCGGCGTCCCCGACGACGCTCCCCGACGCGAACGTGATCGAGCAGCAGCTCGCGGGCATCCCGCAGAAGGGAAACGTGCTCGGGAAGGCGACAGCGCCGGCGACGATGGTCGAGTACATCGACCTCCAGTGCCCGGTCTGCCGTGAGTTCGAGACGTCGACGATGCCGACGATCATCCAGCGCTACGTCCGGACCGGGAAGCTGCGGGTCGAGGCGCGGCCGATCGCGTTCATCGGCCCCGACTCGGAGACCGGCCGAAAGGGAATGATCGCCGCCGAGCAGCAGAACCGCGCGTTCAACTTCTCGCAGCTCCTGTACTTCAACCAGGGGCAGGAGAACACCGGGTGGCTCGACGATTCGATGGTCGCCTCGGCGGCGGCCAGCATCCCCGGCGTGGACGTGAAGGCGCTGCAGGACGCCACCGGCTCGCAGGCCGTTGCCGACAGAGCGCAGACGTACGACGGACAGGCGCAGGCCGACGCGGTGAGCGGGACGCCGACGGTGCTCGTGGGCAAGACGGGCGGGAGGCTGACGGCGCTTCCCGCGGGCGATCCCGGCGTCGCAGAGCTGAGCGCGGCCATCGACCGGGCACTCGGCTAGCTACCTAGTACGCGTCGAGCTCGCGAAGTCGCTCGTCGCTGATGCCGAAGTGATGCGCGATCTCGTGGATCACGACGTGCCGGATCCGGTCGCGCAGCAGCTCTGGATCGTGGCCGTAGAGCCGCTCCAGCGGGCCGCGGTAGATCGAGATCTTGTCGGGCGGGGCTCCGGCGTAGGCACTGGAGCGGGCCGTCAGCGGGATCCCTTCGTAGAGGCCAAGTAGCGGCTGCCCGTCCGGCGGCTCGTCCTCGATCACGATCGCCACGTTCGACATCGCGGCGCGCAGATCGGGTGGCAGCCCGTCGATTGCGGCCTCCGCCGCCTCCTGGAAGGTGTCCTCGTGCTCCACGGGCCGGAGCCTAGCGGCCGCCCAGTACGATCCTGCCGTGCACCAGAAGTACGTTCTCTCGGAGCTCGACTCGGGCGAGCGCGTCATCTCCGAGCGGCTCGCGCACGTGCGCTCCGTGGCCGTCGGCTTCTGGATCGGCGCCGGCTCGCGTGACGAGACCGAGGCGAAGGCCGGCGTCTCGCACTTCCTCGAGCACCTGCTCTTCAAAGGCACGGCGAGCTACAACGCTCAGCAGATCGCGGAGATCTTCGACGGCCTCGGCGGCGAGCTGAACGCGGCCACCTCGCGCGAGCACACCGTCGTCTACGCGCGCGTACCCGACGACAAGCTCGAGGTCGCGCTCGACGTGATGGGGGAGATGGTCTTCGCGCCGGCCTTCGCGGACCTGGACGCCGAGCGGGAGGTCGTGCTCGAGGAGATCGCCATGTACGAGGACCAGCCGCAGGAGCTGGTGCACGACCTGATCTCCGAGGCGACCTTCGGCGATCACCCGCTCGGCCGGCCGGTGATCGGGCGGGCGGAGGTGGTCTCCAGCGTGACGAAACGAACGGTCAGCGCGTACCACCGCTCGATGTACGTGCCGGGCAACGTCGTCGTCGCGGCGGCCGGCAATCTCATCCACGAGCAGTTCGAGCAGCTGCTGCTGAGGGCTCAGCGGCGGGCCGTGGGCGCGGCCGGCAAGGGCCGCCCGCGCGTGCGGCCGGCGCTGGTGAAGGCGCCCCCGCCGAGCGTCCGCTTCCAGCGCAAGGACACCGAGCAGTACCACGTCTGCGTGGCCGCGCCCGGGATCGCGCGCTCGGACCGGCGTCGCTTCGCCGCATCGCTGCTGGACGGCGTTCTCGGCGGCTCGGCCTCGTCCCGGCTCTTCCAGGAGATCCGCGAGAAGCGCGGGATGGCGTACGCGGTCTACAGCTTCGCCTCGCAGTACACCGACACCGGTCAGGTCGGGGTCTACATCGGCACGCGCGAGGACAACGTCGACGCCTGCCTCGAGATCGCGAGCGCGGAGATCGCCGACATCGCGGCCGGCAACGTGCGCCCCGAGGAGCTCGCGCGCGCCAAGGAGAACCTGAAGGGTCGGATCATGCTCTCGATGGAGTCGACCTCGAACCGGATGAGCCGGCTCGGTAAGTCGCTCATTACCGACACTGAGTTGCTCTCGCTCGAGCGCATCATGGCCGAGATCGATGCTGTCGAGCCCGACGCGCTGGCCGAGCTCGCAGGCGTGCTGCTCTCGCCGGAGAAGCTCTCGGCTGCGGGGATCGGCCCGAGCGAGGAGCGGTTCCTCGCGGCGATCGGGCACGTGAACCCTGAGCTCCCGCAGGCCGCGTGAGGGTCGTCCTCTTCGGGCGCGGCGGCAAGGTCGGAAGCGTGCTCGCGCCCGCGCTCGAGGCCGCGGGTCACGAGCTCGTCGAGCTTGCGGAGGCCGAGGCGATGGTGGACTTCACGGCCCCCGAGGCAGTCGAGGGAAATGTGCGCGCCGCGCTGGACGCGGGCGTTCCGTGCGTCGTGGGGACTTCGGGGTGGGATCCCGAGCCGCTGGGTCCTCTGGCGGCCGGGCGTGGTCTGCAGCTCTTCGTGGCGCCGAACTTCGCCGTCGGGGCAGTGCTGATGATGCGGCTGGCGGAGGAGGCGGCAAGGCACCTGCCGCGCGCGGAGATCGTCGAGCTGCACGGCGAGGCGAAGAAGGACGCGCCCTCCGGCACGGCGAGGGCGACCGCGGAGCTGCTGCCGGGTGAGCCGGCGATCCATTCGGTGCGGCTGCCTGGACTGGTGGCGCACCAGGAGGTGCTCTTCGGCGGCGACGGGCAGCTGCTCACGATTCGCCACGACGCGTACTCGCGGGAGGCCTACGTGCCCGGCGTGCTGCTCGCCTTGGAGCGGTTGCGGGAGCTGCCGCCCGGGTTGACGGTCGGGCTCGAGACGCTGCTTGCGTGAGTTGACCCGGGACGAGGTGCGCGACCTCCTCGCGCGGCCCGAAGAGCTCGTGGCGGTGTGGCCGAACGCGTCGGGCGAGCGGCTCGACGCGATCGTGCCACGGCACCTGGAGCGGGAAGGCTTTCGCTTCGTCGCCGAGTGGGACGGCGATGGGTCGCTCGCGGGGATCGCGTACGGCTACTGCGGCGCCCCGGGCCAGTGGTGGCACGACCTGGTCGCGGACGCGATGGACGAGGCGGCGCGTTCGCGCTGGCTCCGGCCGGGCCACTTCGAGTTCGTCGAGCTGGCGGTGCGTCCGGATCTGCGCCGCCGCAGGATCGGCGGCCGGCTGCACGACGCGTTGCTGGCCGGCCTGGATGCTCCGACCGCCGTCCTGTCGACCGAGGTCGCCAATGCGCCGGCGATCGGGCTGTACCGCGGCCGCGGCTGGGAGGTGGTCGTCCCGGAGATCGACTTCGGCGCCGGTTACCCGCCGTTCCTGGTGATGGGAAGGAGCCTGCCGCTCTGAGGGTCGTCTCCGCGCCCGGCGCGGCGTGTCGAGAAGTCGGCACGCTCTCGCCACACTTGCGGCACAGACACGTGACACGTTCCTCGATAGCGTCCCCACCAGGGGGTCGCGGGGGACCCCTTGGGGGTGGTTCGGGCGCCGGCAGGGAGGCGCGGTTCGGCGGCGTAGAATAGGGGCGTGCTCGGCGAGGTCTTGACGGCGGTCGTGACGCCATTCGACGCGTCCGGCGCGGTCGACTACGAGCGGTTCCGGGCCCTGGCGGCACACCTCGTCGAGAGCGGGTCGGACGGGCTCGTCGTCGCGGGCACGACCGGCGAGTCGCCGACGCTCTCCGACGACGAGCGGATCGAGCTGATCGCCGCCGCGGTCGACGCGATCGGGGACCGCGCGACCGTCGTCGCCGGCACGGGCACCTACTCGACCGCGCACTCCATCCACCTGACCGAGCGCGCGCACGAGGCGGGCGCCGACGGCTTCCTCGTCGTCACGCCGTACTACAACAAGCCGCCGCCGCGCGGGATCGTGGCCCATTTCGACGCCATCGCCGCTGTGAGCGACCGGCCCATCGTCGTCTACAACATCCCCGCGCGCGTCGTGATCAACATCGAGCCGGAGACGATCGCCGAGCTCGCCGAGATCCCGACGGTGCGCGCGGTCAAGCAGGCGAACCCGGATCTCGAGCAGGCGCGCCGGATCGTCGAGCTCGGGCTCGACCTCTATGCGGGGGACGACGACCTCGTGCTGCCCTTCGTGGAGCTCGGCGGCCTCGGCGGCGTCTGCGTCCACACCCATGTCGTCGGGCCGCAGGTGAAGGAGATGATCACGCGCTTCCGCGAGGGCGACCTAGAGGGCGCACGTCGCCTCGAGCAGGAGATGCACCCGGCGCTCGAGATCCTCAAGGTGCAGACGAACCCGATCGCGATCAAGGCCGCCCTGAATCTTCTCGGGCTCCAGGTCGGCGGCCTGCGGCTGCCGCTCGTCGAAGCGAACGAGGAGGAGGTCGCGCTGATCCGTGACTGCCTCGAGCGCTTGAAGCTCCTCCAGCCGGCCGGTGCCTAGGCGGCTGAGCTAGCTCCAGAGCGCGCCGCCGATCGTGTCGGCCTCGCCGGTGCGGCCGCTCACACGCTTTAGACTGACTCGATGCCCGGAAGCACCAGGATCATCGCGCTAGGCGGCCTCGGGGAGGTCGGCAAGAACATGACCGTGCTCGAGGCGGACGGCGAGGCGCTGGTGATCGACGCGGGGCTCGCCTTCCCGCGCGACGAGCACCTCGGCGTCGACCTGATCCTGCCGGACTTCTCGTACCTGGTCGATCGCGAGCGGCCGGTTCGCGCCGTGCTGCTCACGCACGGCCACGAGGACCACGTAGGCGCCCTTCCGTACCTCCTGCGAGAGGCACGCGTTCAGGAGGTCTGGGCGACCCGGCTGACTCTCGGGCTCGTCAAGTCGAAGCTCGACGAGCACGGCCTGCTCCGCTCGGTCGAGCTGCGCGAGTCCGACCCCGAGGGCGGCCCGGTCGAGCTGGGGCCCTTCCGCGCCGAGTTCGTCCGCGTAGCCCACTCGATCCCCGACTCGGTTGCGATCCTCGTCGACACTCCCGGGGGACGCATCCTCCACACCGGCGACTACAAGCTCGACCACACCCCAGTGGACGGCCTGCGGACCGACGTCGGGCGCCTGGCGGAGATCGGCAACCGCGGCGTCGACCTGTTCCTGGGCGACTCGACGAACGCCGAGCGACCCGGGGTGACCGGCTCGGAGCGGCTCGTCGGCGAGGCGTTCCGGCAGCTGATCCCGCTGCGCTCCGGCCGGGTCCTCGTCGCGTCGTTCGCCTCCAATGTCCACCGGATGCAGCAGGCCGTCGACGTCGCCGTCGATGTCGGCCGCAAGGTCTGCGTGGTCGGCCGCTCGATGCGCAAGAACGTGAACATCGCCCGGAACCTCGGCTACATGGACGTGCCCGAGGAGGCGCTCATCCGCCCCAACGAACTCGAGGAGTACGAGCCGGGACAGGTGATGATCCTCTGCACCGGAAGCCAGGGCGAGCCGCTCTCGGCGCTGGTGCGCATCGCCTACAACGACCACCCCGCCGTGAAGGTCGAGGCGGGCGACACGGTGATCATCTCCGCCAAGCCGGTGCCGGGGAACGAGCTGCGCGTGCACGACGCGATCAACCAGCTCGCCCGAAACGGCGCCGAGGTGCTCCACCAGGAGATCGCGCCCGTCCACGTCTCCGGTCACGGCCACGCCGAGGAGCTGCGCACGATGCTGGGCCTCGTGCGGCCGAGGTCGGTCATGCCGGTGCACGGCGAGTTCCGGATGCTCGCCGCGCACGCGCGGCTGGCCGTCGAGAGCGGCGTGCCGGAGAACCGGATCGTGTTGGCCGAGAACGGCTCGGTCGTCGAGCTCGACGAGTCGGGCGCCTACGTCACCGGCCGCGTCGACAGCGGCGTCACCTTCGTCGACGGGCTAGGCGTCGGGGATGTCCAGGACGTGGCGCTGCGCGACCGTCGGCACCTCTCGGAGGACGGCGTGCTGATCGTCGTCGCAACGTTGGCGGGCCAGAACGGCTCCGTCGCCGGCCAGCCGGAGCTGATTGCGCGAGGCTTCGCCGAGCCGGGAGAGCCGCTCCTGGAGGAGATGCGCGTGGAGGCCCAGCGCGTCCTCGACGAGCTCGTGGAGGACAACGTGACCGAGATCAAGCTCCTCCAGGAGCACCTGCACGACGGCCTCGGGCAGCTGATCTACGACCGGACCGGTCGACGGCCGATGATCCTTCCAGTAGTAGTAGAGGTATGAGCACTCTCCGAGCAGAGCCCGGCTGGGCCGAGGTGCTACTCGACAGCGCGGCCGACCCGGTCACCGCCGAGCGGCTGATCCGGCAGCTCAACGCAGCGGCCGTCGCGTCACTGGCTTTTTGCCGGCTGCTCGAGCGCTGGGGTCGCGGCGACGCGGCGCCCTCGACTCCGGGGGCGCGCCAGGCGGCGCTGCGGCGTGCTGCCGACCGGGCGGAGACGGCGCTCGTCGGCCTCGAGCGGCCGCTGGGGCGCTACCTGCTCGAGCTCGAGCCCGACCGAGCGGAGGGGCGCTCGTGGTACGGCGCGCCCGGCGCGGCCGAGCTGATCGAGTGGGCTCCGGTGCTCAACCGGGCCGGCGTCCGCTGCTCCTCGGTGCGCGTCGCACAGGCCTACCTCGAGCTCGCCGTCTTCCTCCGGGCGCTGGCAGGGCTCGACGACGCGGCGAGGCTCCGCTCGGCGCCCGACCGCTCGGCGCTCTGGGCCGGGCTCTTCGACCTGCGCGAGAACCTGCTCGAGCGCGCGGCCGAGGACCTGCGCGCGCTTGCCGCTTAGGCGTCGCTTGCGATGCCGACTCAGGACGCGCGGGTCCCCCGCGCGGCCGTCTGAAATGACCGGTCGGCACGTAGGAGGAAATCGCGAACGCCTGTAGCCTGACCGTAGTCGGGTCGATCAACCTTGACCTGGTGGCGCGGTCGGAGCGGCTGCCGAGACCGGGGGAGACGCTCACGGACGCCACCTTCGCGCGCTATCCGGGCGGCAAAGGCGCAAACCAGGCCGTGGCGGCGACGCGGCTGGGCGCGGAAGTGACGTTCGTCGGCGGGGTCGGGGAGGACTCGTTCGCCGACGAGGCGCTGGCCGGGCTGCGGGAGGCAGGCGTCGAGACCGTCCTCTGGCACGGCGGTACGACCGGGGTCGCGGTGATTCTCGTCGACGACGGCGGCGAGAACGTGATCGTGGTCGCGCCCGGCGCCAATGCCGAGCTCCGTGACCCGGCGGCCTCGGGGGCGGTGCTCTGCCAGCTCGAGATCCCGGTCGAGGCGGTGACCGCCGCAGCCGCGCGAGCGGAGCGCTTCTTCCTCAACGCAGCTCCGGCGAAGCCGCTCCCCGCAAGCCTGATCCGGTCGGCCGAGCTCGTAGTCGTGAACCGCTACGAGCTCGAGACGCTGCCCGAGACTCCGCGCCTGACCGCGCTCACGCTGGGCGAGGAAGGCGCCGTGCTGCTCGAGCGGGGGGCGGAGGTCGCGCGGGCTGCGGCTCCGCACGTCGAGGCCGTCGACGGCACCGGGGCAGGCGACGCCTTCACCGCCTGCCTTGTGGTCTCTTTGCTAGAGGAACGCGACCGGGAGGAGGCCCTTCGCCGAGCCTGTGCCGCGGGCGCCCTAGCTGCGTCGCGACGCGGCGCCCAGCCTTCGCTCCCGACCGCGGGCGAGGTCGACGCGCTGCTCGATCTGTCATAGATACGCCCGCAAATTGTCAAGAAAGGAGTGGCACATGTCCTTCGGCCCAGTTCGAAGGCTCGCGCTCCTCGCCGCATTCTTGCTGGCAGGCGCCGCGTTAGCCTCGACGGCAAGCGCGAGCACCTACGTCGTCCTCTACAAACAGCAGTCGGTCCAGAACGGGGCCGCTGCGAGGATCCAGCAGGCAGGCGGGACGCTCGTCGCGAGCTATCCCCAGATCGGGGTCGTCATCGCCCGATCCGACTCCGCCTCGTTCCGAGGCAACCTCTCGAGCGACAACCAGGTCGCCGGTGTCAGCTCGACCGCAGGACTTGCGTCGAGGCTTCCCGGCTCGTCGTTCGAGGCCATCAGCCCGCCGCTGGCAGACCTGCTGAACATCCCAGCGAACGATTCGGCCGAGCCGCTTTTCCCGATGCAGTGGGACATGCGGCAGATCCACACGCCCGAGGCGCACGCGATCACGGGCGGGAGCCCTGACGTCCTGGTTGCCGATCTCGACACAGGCCTCGACTTCATGCACCCGGACCTCGCGCCGAACTACGACGCGGCCGACAGCGCCGACTGCTCGAGCGGCGCGGCGACCCCGCTCCTCCCGGGGAATGACGTCTTCGGGCACGGGACGCACACGGCCGGGACGATCGCCGCGGCGCAGAACGGGATCGGGATCGTCGGCGTCGCGCCGCATGTGCGGATCGCTGGGATCAAGTCGTCGAACAACGACGGGTTCTTCTTCCCGGAGATGGTGGTCTGCGCCTTCATGTGGGCGGGCACGCACGGCGTCGACGTCACGAACAACAGCTACTTCGCCGATCCGTGGCTCTTCAACTGCAAGAACGACCCGGAGCAGCGGGCGATCTGGATCGCCGAGCAGCGCGCGATCAGGTTCGCGATCGGGAACGGCGTCTCCGTCATCGCGGCGGCCGGCAACTTCGCGGACGACCTCGCCCATCCGACCCGGGACATCATCAGCCCGGACACGGGCCCGGGTGAGGTGCGCACGATCACCAACGCCTGCGCCGTGGTCCCGGTCGAGGTGCCGGGCGTTGTCGGCGTCAGCGCCGTCGGCAATCGCGGGATCAAGTCGTTCTACTCGAGCTACGGGACCGGCGTGGTCAACGTCACCGCTCCCGGCGGCGACTCGATCCTGCAGCGGACCGCCGAGGCGCCGAACGGCCGCGTGCTTTCGACCGTCCCGGGCGGCGGCTGGGCCTTCGCGCAGGGAACCTCGATGGCGACCCCGCACGTGACCGGCGTAACCGCGCTCCTCGAGAGCCAGTACGGACATCTCTCACCGGGCCGGGTGACCGCGTTGCTGGCACAGAGCGCGGACCACATCGCCTGTCCCGACGCGGCCACGCTGGCCCTCTACGCGCCGTTCCCACAGGAGAGCAACGGCGAGCCCGTCAGTTGTCAGGGCGGCAGCGGCCACAACTCGTGGTACGGCAAGGGCCAGGTGAACGCGCTGAGCGCGGTCACAGGCGGGCCCTAGCCCGACCCGAGGATTCACCAA
>JBKPAM010000082.1:0-27741 GCA_046726435.1 Actinomycetota bacterium | reverse complement strand
GCGGGGATCGCATCCTGCACCTCGGTCACCTACAGCGGCCCCGATACCACGAGCAGGGACCTCACCGGCGTCTGCACGGATCGCGCCGGGAACGTGGCCGGCCCGCTTCGATTCGCGCTGAGCTACGACGCCACCCCGCCGGCCTTCAAGGGGCTGTTCTTCAAGGCCATGAACGACCTCGTCACCCTGAGATGGCGTCTCGCCGGCGCGACGGCGCTGCAGATCATGCGCTCGCCTGGAGTGAGCAAGTCGGCGGCGAGTGCGCTCTACGAGGGCTCCGGCTCCCGCTTCACCGACCGCAGGGTCGAGAACTACGTCAAGTACCGCTACACGCTGATCGCCGAGGACGCTGCGGGGAACACCGTCAAGCGCAGCGTCTTCGCGAAGCCGATGCCCGTCCTGTTCGCGCCGAGACCGGAGGCGCACGTCCGGCCCCATTCGTCAGTGTTGTTCGCGTGGAAGCCTGCGCCGAGGGCGCGCTACTTCAACCTGCAGCTCTGGTTGAAGGGGCACCCGATCGGAACCTGGTGGCCGGCCAGGCCGTGGATGAGGCTGTCGTCGCGATGGCGTTTCAGGGGCGCGACGCACCGGCTCGAGCCGGGAACCTACACCTGGTACGTCTGGCCCGGCCGCGGGCCGCGACGGCTCGGCAAGTACGGGCCGCTGCTCGGCAAGAGCACCTTCGTCGTCGGCTGAGCCTGTGGTCCCGCCGGATACCAGCGGGTATCTCGTCCGACCACCAGCTCCGACGACTATTTAGCCCACACCGGTGCGTCCCGGCGGGTTAGCTCGCGACCGCTTCGACCGCGTCCTCGAGCTCGGCACACACCGAGCGTGCGACGTACACCGTCCACGGGTGCGGCGGCGTGCCGCCGGTATACGCGACGACGGGCTTGCCGAGCCCGTGCGCGTGCCAGGCCTCCATCGCGGTGCCCTCATCGGGCGAGGTGAACGCGGCGAGGACGACGTCGCACGAGGCGATCTCCTCGAGGTCGCCCTCGACGATCTCGGCCTCGTTTCCCTGGGTGCGCCCGCGGAAGTCTCGCCGCATCGGGTCGACCGGCTCACACCCGCGCTCGCGGAGGAGCTCCGCCGCACGGCGGCGGTACTCGTCGGCGAAGGGCGGTCCGGCCAGGTAGACGCGCTTCACGTGGACGTACAGTACGCAGCGTGAACGAGCGTTCGACGGACTTCGTCGCCCTCGGGCAACCCGGCTCCGAGGCCTACGCGGGGATCGAGACGTTCGAGAACCCTGGCGTCGCTCGGGTCGAGATGACAAGCGACGAGCTAGTTGCGGTGTGCCCGATCACCGGCCAGCCCGACATGTACGTCGCCACCATCGAATACGAGCCCGCGGGCCTGTGCATCGAGTCGAAGTCGCTCAAGCTCTACCTCGCGAGCTTCCGGAACGAGGGCGCCTTCTGCGAAGCGCTGGCGGTCATGATCCGGGACGACGCGGCGGAGGCGCTGGAGCTGCCGGCCGACAAGGTGCGGGTCACGCTCAGGCAGAAGGCCCGCGGCGGGATCACGATCGTCGCCTCGACCTGACTGAGGCGTCGCTTGCGATGTCGTTTTAGAGGTCGTGCCGGCTTTGCCGGTGCGACCGTCCGAACTTTCGACCCGACCGACTCCGCGTTCCTGGCCGACCCCTACCCAATGCTCGCGAAGCTGCGCGAGGGAACGCCGCTGTTCTATGAGGAGAGTCTCGACCGCTGGTTCGTCACGCGCCACGCCGACGTGCGCGCGTGCCTGCGTGACCGGCGGCTGGGGCGCAACTTCCGAGACGTCGGCAGCGAGGAGGAGTTCGCGGCCGCCGAGCCGCTCGACCCGCGCTGGCAGCCGTTCTGGGATACCGAGCGCTGGAGCCTGCTGTGGCTCGAGCCGCCGGAGCACACGCGGATCCGGAGGCTCGTCGCCGCTGCGTTCACGCCCCGCTCGGTCGAGGCGATGCGCGAGCCGTGTGCCAAGCTCGCGCGCAAGCTCCTGCCGCACGGCCGCTTCGAGCTTCTGCACGACTACGCGCAGCCGTACTCGATCGGCGTGATCTGCCGCCTGCTCGGTGTCCCCACCGACCGCGCCCGAGACCTCCTCGATTGGTCACACGCGATGGTGAAGATGTACGAGCTCGACACGACCGAGCCGCAAGCGGAGGCCGCGACGATCGCCGCGGCCGAGTTCCGCGACTACGTCCTAGCCCTGATCGCGGAATGCAAGCGGGCGCCGCGCGACGACCTGGTCACGCGGCTGGTCGAGGCGCAGGTCGACGGCCAGTGCCTGAGCGACCCGGAGATCGTCTCGACGATCATGGTGCTCCTGAACGCCGGTCACGAGGCGACGGTGAACACGCTCGGCAACGGAGTCCTCGCGCTCCTCCGCCACGCGGCCCAGTGGGCGCGATTGGTGTCGGGCGAGGTCACCGCAGCCGCCGCAGTCGACGAGCTGATCCGTTGGGACCCGCCGCTGCAGCTGTTCGAGCGCTGGGTGCTCGAGGAGGGCATCGAGGTCGCGGGCAAAGCCATTCCCTGCGGAGAGAAGGTCGCGCTGCTCTTCGGCGCCGCGAACCGCGACCCGCGCACCTTCGAGGACGCGGACGCCTTCGACGTCGGCCGCGCGAACGCCGCCGAGCACATCGGCTTCGGCGGCGGCATCCACGTCTGCATCGGCGCGCCGCTCGCGCGGATCGAGCTCGAGGCGGCGCTACGGATGCTGGTGGAGCGGGCGCCGCGGCTCTCACTCGCGGAGGAGCCCCGCCGAAACCGCGCCTTCGTGATCTGGGGCCTCGAGGGCCTCGAGCTCGTCGCTTAGGACGCGAGTGACGAACTGCCCGAGGAACGCAGCCCCAAGGCGGCCGGCTCAGCCTAGCCCGAGAAGACCCAGAGGTCCACGTCGCTGACCGGCCGGTAGCCGATCCGCTGGTAGATGTTGTTCGAGGTCGGGTTGGCGAGATCGGTGAACAGGAAGCAGAAGCGGCGGCCCCCGTCGAGCAGCTGCTGCGTGAGGGCTGCGGTGACCGCACTGCCGTAGCCGCGTCCGCGTAGCTCGGGCGGCGTGTAGACGGGCCCGATGCGGATGCCGTTCGGCGTAGGGCCTCCGTAGCCCGCTATCGAGACCGCCTCTCCGTCCTCCCACAGCACGAGGCCGCCGTCGGGATCCTCTTCACGGCGATCGACGAACTCCTCGCTCGACTCGGGGTGCGGCGCGCTCTCCGGCAGCGCCTCGGCGGCGAACGCATCCATCCAGCGGCACGCGAGCTCGCGGTCGGACGGCTCGTACCCGCGCATCCGACCCGGCACGCCCTGGGGCGGCTCGACGCTGTCCACGCAGAAGGTCCGCTGCGCGAGCTCGAGCCGACCCTTCGCGCCCGTTGCCGCCTCCCAGGCGGCCGCGAACTGCGCCGCCCGGTCCTTCGGGCCCACGACGCCCGGCAGGGAGTCGAACTCCTCCCGAACCGCCGTGACGATGGGCCCGATCGCCCGCTCGTCGTCGAGCTCGGAGAGGACCAGGTTGTGCGGCGGCGTGCGGAACACGACGCCGCGGACGTCTCCGTCCACCTCGACGACGGCGAGGTACGGATCTTCGCCGAAGATCCGCGAGTTGCGAAGCAGCTGCGAGGAGAGCCCGAGGATCAGGTTGTGCTCGGCCTCGCGCTCCTCGAGGAACGGCCTCGCCCGCTCGAGGAAGGCGTCGACCTCGCCGTACCGCGTCACGCGCATGACGACGGGAGCTACGCCGCGGCGTACCGCTTCGCCGCCCGAGCGCGCTTGCGCTCCGCCTCGACCTCGCGGTCCTTCGGCGGCGCGTTCGTGACCAGCGCGTCGACCAGTCGCTGCGTGGCGACCGCGACCTCGTCGACGGCGCGCTCGAAGGCCGCCTCGTTCGCCTGGGACGGCTTGGTGAAGCCGCTGATCTTGCGGACGTACTGCAGCGCCGCGTCGCGAACCTCGTCCTCCGTCGCGGGCGGTTCGAAGTTGAAGAGCGTGTGGATGTTCCGGCACATGCGCGCATCCTACGCACCGGTGACAAGGCGCCGGGGCTGCGGCTTCGGACCTCGTTTCGCGTTTTCGAATGATCGGGTTAGGATCGAAACCATGATGCGAAAACTGCTTGTCACAGTCGTCGCGGGTGCGGCTTTTGCGCTTGTCGGGACCGCCCCCGCGCTTGCTTCACAGCCGTACCCGCTCAACTACAAGACCTTCGCGTTCAACGCCGCCGACTCGACGCGGAGCGGCACCATCCTCACGGGCAACAACTCGCTCACGCTGGCCTCGGGCGGCCTGAGCGGCCCGTTTGCGTACTCCGACCCGTTCTCGAACTACTCCGGCGACGGGGCCGACGGGTCGGGGAACTACGTCTACGGGACGTGGACCTCGGGCGTCACGAACCTCTCGTTCGACTACAACGAGCTCGTCTCGTCGTGGAACGCCCAGACCCCGAACGGCACGTGGATCCAGGTCGAGGTGCAGCCGCAGATCGACGACGGCCATTGGGCCAAGTGGTACATCCTCGGACGCTGGTCCTCGAGCGACTCCGACTTCCACCGCACGTCGGTCGGCGGGCAGGGCGACGCCGACGGCTTCGTCTCGATCGACACCTTCTTCGCGAAGGACCACCCCGCGGTCGCGTACCGGCTGCGGCTGACGCTGTTCAAGCGTGACGGTTCGAGCGCGAGCCCGACCGTCAGCCGGCTCAGCGCGATCTCGATGAACCTCGCCAACCAGAAGATGAACTTCCCGAGCTCGACCACGATCACGAGCCAGGTCGACCTCGGCCTGCCGAAGTACTCGCAGGAGATCCACCACGGCGACTTCCCGCAGTACGACAACGGCGGCGAGGCGTGGTGCAGCCCGACCTCGACCTCGATGGTGGTCTCGTACTGGTCGGACGTCACGGGCACGAACTACGACCCGACGCCTGGCGAGTACCAGTGGGTCACTGACACGCTGGGGGCGAACCACCCGGACCCGTGGGTCGACTTCACCGCCCGCGCCGTCTACGACTACCACTACAACGGCGCCGGCAACTGGCCCTTCAATGCGGCGTACGCGGCCTCGCGCGGCCTCGTGGGCGACGTGACCGCGCTGCACAACCTGCGCGAGGCGGAGCCGTTCATCCGCGACGGGATTCCGCTGGTTGCCTCGGTCGCGTGGGAGTCGAACAAGCTCGACGGCGGGATCAAGAGCACGAACGGCCACCTGATGGTGATCGGCGGCTTCACCGCGAATGGCAACGTGATCGCCTATGACCCGGCCTCGGACAACGACAGCCTGGTCAGGCACGTCTACGACCGCGAGCAGTTCGAGCGGGCGTGGATCCCGGCCTCCGGCGGCATCGTGTACGTCATCCGGCCCGCCGGCTGGACGACGCCGCCGCTCACGGCAAACAACTCCTAGACGCTCGTCCCGGGAGAGGGGGCGCGGCCCTCCGTGCCTCCTCTCTCACACCACCGCGGGTCTGAACTCTCTGCGGTATTCGCGTAAGCTGGCAGCAGATGAGAGGCCGCATCCTGCTGCCCCTTTCGGCGTTGACGCTCGTCCTGGCGTTCCTCGCCGCGGGCTGCGGAGGCGGCCAGTCGGCCGAGGAGAAGTGGGCGAACGATGTCTGCACGCCGATCAACGACTGGAACAAGCAGATCAGGGAGCTGATCAACGACGCCAAGTCGGCCGTCTCGTCGCCCGACGCCTCGACGATCGAGCGGCTCAAGACGGATGCCCAGAAGGCTGTGAGCGCGACGAACACGCTCAAGTCCGACCTACAGGACCTGCCGCCCGCTCCCGGCGCGAACGGTCAAACGGCGAGGCAGAACTTCACCTCGTTCGCGAACCAGGTGAGCCAGACCGTCGACCAGCTGAAGACGACCGTGAGCAACCTCTCGAGCTCGAACCTGACGCAGGCGACAACGGTGCTCTCGAGTGCGGCCGGTCAGCTCTCGACGTTCTCGACGCAGGCCAAGAGCGCGGTCAGCTCTGCCGAGCAGACGTCGAGCAAGCTGAAGTCGGGCTTCGAGGACGCCGACTCCTGCAAGGACCTCCGCAGCTAGCTTCGTAGCCGGCTCTTGGCTCCCGACCGCGCCTCGGAGCCTTGTCTCTTGCCTCCCCGCGCGGTTTCATCTGTGAATGGTTCGCCCGAGCCAGATGGTCTCGACACTCGCGGCCGGCCTCCGCAACGAGAACATACGCCGCGTCGAGCTCGCCTGGGGCGCGGCGATTGCGGCCGAATGGGCGCACTTCGTCGCGCTCGGCGTCTACGCCTACGACCACGGAGGCGCGAGTGCGGTCGGCGTGGCCGGGCTCGTCCGGCTGCTCCCGGCCGCGATCATCGCCCCCTTCGCGGCCTCGCTCGGCGATCGCTTCCGGCGCGAGCGCATCCTCCTCGCGATGACCTTGCTCGGCTCGGCCGCGCTCGCCGGCTCTGCCCTGGCGTTCTTCGCAGGACAGCGCGTGCTCGTCTTCGCGCTCGCGGGTGTCCTCGGCATTTCGTCGACGCTGACCAGGCCCGCGCTCCAGGCGCTGCTACCGTCGCTGGCCCGCACGCCCGAGGAGCTGATCGCCGCGAACGGGGCGACCTCGACGATCGAGAGCCTCGGCACGCTCGTCGGGCCGCTTCTCGCCGGGATCCTGGTCTCCGTCGCCGACGCCGGCCTCGTCTTCATCGTCGCCGCGGCGACGCTCCTGGTCGGAGCAGGGCTCCTCGTTCGCGTGCGGGTGGAGGGCCGCGTGGAGATCGACGCGGTCGAGCAGGGCAGCGCTGTGACCATGCTGTCGACGGGGCTGCGGGCGATCTGGCGCGCTGCGGACACACGGCTGATCATGGGCCTGGTCATCGCCCAGACGTTCGTCCGCGGGTGTCTGAACGTCCTGATCGTCGTGGCGGCGTTCCAGGTTCTGGACGAGGGTGCGGGCGCCGTCGGGTACATGACGGCCGCGATCGGGGTCGGCGGGCTGCTGGGCGCGGTGGGCGCGATGACGCTCGAGGGGCGGCGACTCGCCGTCCCGTTCGGGCTCGCGCTCGTCTTCTGGGGCGCGCCGCTCATGTTGATGGCTCCGTGGCGGGAGCTCTCGGCGGCCCTGGTCCTGCTCGCGATCGTCGGAGCCGCGAACAGCGTCGAGGACGTGGCGGTCTTCACGCTGATCCAGCGGATCACGCCCGACGAGATCCTGACCAGCGTGCTCGGCGTGGTCTGGGGGCTCGCCATGGGCGCGGTCGCGATCGGCTCGCTGGCGGCGCCGGTCATCGTCGACTGGATCGGGCCGCGGGCCGCCTTCGCGGCGGTCGGCGCGGTTCTGCCCGTCCTCGCGCTCTTGACGTACCGCCGCCTCGCTTCGATCGACCGCTCGATCGTGCCGGTGCCCGAGCTCGAGCTGATCGACCGGGTGCCGATGTTCGCGCCGCTCTCGGTCGTCGGCAAGGAGCGCGTCGCCTCGCTGCTGGTCCGCCGCTCCGTTGAGGCTGGCGAGGTCGTGATCCGAGCCGGGGACGCAGGCGATCGCTTCTACATCGTGGGCGACGGCGAGCTGGACATCGACGCCGGCGGGAGGCACACGACCGCGCACCGCGCGGACTACTTCGGCGAGATCGCTCTGTTGCGCGACGTGCCGAGGACCGCGACGGTGGTGGCCAGCGTCGACTCCGAGCTGCTCGGCCTCCAGCGCGACGACTTCCTCGCGGCCGTGACCGGACACACTGCCGCCCAGACCGCAGGCGAGGAGGTCGCCGCCTCCCGGCTGGAGCACGGCGCCGCTCGGCTCGACCCGACCGACTGATCGCCGCGGCGCGGTTAGGCTCCCGGTCATGGGCTTCCGCGTCGTGACACCCGACGAGCTCGAGTGGATCACCCGTCCACACGAGCCCGACGAGCCTCCGCGCCACGTCGCCGAGCTGAGCGAGCTGGCGCGGTTCGCCCACACCCGCGCAAACGTGTGGCGCTTCGAGCCGGGCGCGAAGGGGCGCCGCCACAGGCACCCGACTCAGGAGGAGACGTTCGTCGTCCTCTCCGGGACGCTCTCGATGTACATCGGCGACCCGCCCGAGCGACACGACGTGCCGCCGGGCGGGCTCATCCACGTCGAACCGGGCACACCGATCCAGTCGGTGAACCACGGCCTCAAGGACCTCGTCGTCTACGCCTACGGCACCCCGCCCGAGAGCAAGCACGCAGAGATTCTCGACTCCGCGATCTAGCGGCGGACGCCTGACACCAGCAGGAACTCGCGCCTGTGCGCGATTCCGCCGTCCTCGCTGTAGTTCGCCTCGAAGAAGTCGATCCAGTCGCCGTGAAGCTCCTCGCGGCGGTCGCCGAGCGACTCCGCCAGG
The DNA here is from genome assembly GCA_046726435.1 of Actinomycetota bacterium. Taxonomy (GTDB): domain Bacteria; phylum Actinomycetota; class Thermoleophilia; order Gaiellales; family Gaiellaceae; genus AC-32. Next base: position 19,431 of record JBKPAM010000082.1, on the reverse strand, counting down.
GTCTTCGTCGGGCCGTAGCTGGTCGAGAAAAGCTCCCAGTACGCCTCGGCCGAGGGCATTCGCAGGGTCGTCTGGTGCTCCTCGAGCTCGAGCTCGAACGACTCCCCGAGCAACTCGCGGACCCGGTTCTCGTCGCCCCAGTCGAAGGGACTGCTCGGCGGCGGAGCCGGCTGGTACGGCGCCATCACCTTGAACATCTTCGCGAGGCCGCCCGTGGGGGTCCAGTTCGCGAGTGCGATTCGGCCTCCGGGCGAGGTGACGCGGGCGAGCTCTCGCGCGACCGCCTCGTGGTCCGGCGCGAACATCACGCCGCAGGCCGACGAGACCTTGGCGAAGCTCGCGTCGGGAAGGTCCAGCTGCTCGACGTCGCCGACCGCGTAGTCGATGTTCAGATCGACCGAGGCGGCCCGGTCCTTCGCGGTCTCGATCAAAGCCGGCGCGAGATCGATCCCGGTCACCTCCGCGCCGGCAATCGCCGCGCGCTCGGAGACCGCTCCCGTCCCGCAGGCGAGGTCGAGCCAGCGGTCGCCCGGCTCCGGAGCCAGCTTCTCGAGCACGGCGTCGTGAACCTCGGTGATCGTGTCCGCGATCCGCTGGTAGGGCCCGTTCCCCCACATCGAGCTTTGCCGCTGCTTCAGCTCCTCGTACGCCATCCCGGCCTCCTTGGTCGCGGGTGTCGTCCACAGGACGCACCCGAGCGAGGCCAGCTTCCCAAAATCACAGGCTTCGCGGCAGGGGATCGACCCCACATACGATCGCGCTCGGCCGCCAAGCTGCAACCGTCCCCCGAAGTCAAAGCCCCTGCCGCGCACGAGCTTTACCCGCCACCTCGGGCGCGAAAACGCCTCAGGCGAGGTCGAGCTCGTCGAGGCTCGGCGCCGCGCGGATCGAGGGGCTCACCGTCCCCCAGACGGCGAGCATCAGGGCGACGACGGCGAACACCGCGATCGTCGCGCGCTCCGAGGTCGCTCCCAGCAGCACGCCGGCGACGAGCGGGCCGAGCGGCGCGATCAGGAGCGAGATCGTGCTCCGGACCGCCTCGGCGCGGCCGAGCAGCCGGTCGGGAGTCATCGCGATCCGGTAGCCGTGAACGACGGAGTCGGTGGACGGGATCGCGAGGGCCGTCGGCAGCAGCGAGGCCGCGAGGACGTAGACGTCGGGCCAGACGAGGAACGCGGCGCAGCCGAGCCACGTCCAGAGCTCGAGCAGCAGGACGGCCCGAACGGGAAGCCTCCTGCGCACGAGGGGCGAGAGAGCCGAGCCGAGCAGGACGCAGGCGCCGAATGCGGCGACGAGCAGGCCGACCGCGCCTCCGGAGAGCCCCTGCCGGGTGCCGATGACGACCACCGCGAGCAGCAGGCCGGGCCCGAGGAAGTTCGCGAGCCCGAAGAGCAGCGCGCAGGTGCGCAGGAACGGGCGGCTCCAGAGGAACCGAAAGCCCTCGGCCAGCCGTACACGGAGCGTCGAGAGGTCGGCCTCGCGCTCCTCCTGGAACGGCGTGCGCATCGCCAGCAGCGACGCGGACGAAAACGCGTACGAGGCCGCGTCGACCATGAACGGCAGGGCGTGGGCCAGGTTGAACAGCGCGCCGCCCAACGGCGGGCCTGCGATCCGTACGCCTGCCTCTCGTCCGGTCTGCGCCGCGGCGGCTGCCGGCAGCTGGCGAGCCGGCACGACGGCGCGTAGAGCCCCGGCCTGCGCGCTCGAGAACAGCGCGGCGCCCACGCCCTCGACGAAGGCGACCAGCACAATGGCCCAGAAGGCGACGTCGCCGCCGAGGATCGCGACGGCGAGACTGCCGATGGCGAGGACACGGACACCGTCGGCGCCGACCAGCAGCCACCTGCGGTTCCATCGGTCGGCCGCGACCCCGAACGGCAGCGCGAGCACCGCCATCGGCAGCGTTCGGGCGAAGGCCACCCCGCCGGCCTTGGCCGCAGAGCCGGTGACCGCGAGCACCAGCAACGGGTACGCGATCGCCGTCGACTGCGTGCCGGCACTGGAGAGGAACTGGCCGGCCTGGAGCAGCACGAAGTCGCGGTTTCGGCGCAGGGGAACCGCGGTCACGCCGCGACGCTAGTCGATGCGGCGGAAACCACTCCCTGGCTACGGTTCGTCGCATGGAGCCGGGTCGCGAAAACGGTCAGGGAATCGAGCTGCGCGGGCTCAAGAAGACCTACCGCTCGCCGAGCGGGCCGGTCCCGGCGGTGCGCGGAGTCGACATCGCCGTCCGGCAGGGCGAGACCGTGGCGCTGCTCGGTCCGAACGGCGCGGGCAAGTCGACCACGGTGGACATGCTGCTGGGTCTGCAGGAGCCGGACGAGGGCTCCGTCGCGGTGTTCGGAGGCCCGCCCGGCCGCGCGGTCGAGGCCGGGCGCATCGGAGTGATGCTGCAGGAGGGCGGCGTGCTACGCGACCTGACCGTGCGCGAGCTCTTGGAGATGATGGCAGCGCTCTTCCCCGCCCCGCGGGACGTAGGCGAGACCCTCGCGCTGGCCAAGCTGGACGCGCTCGCCGATCGCAGGACCGAGCGGCTGAGCAGCGGTGAGACGCAACGGCTGCGCTTCGCGGTCGCGCTCGTCGGCGATCCGGACCTGCTCGTCCTGGACGAGCCGACGGTGGGAATGGACGTCGAGTCCAGGCGCGCCTTCTGGACGACCGTCCGCGAGCTCTCGGGCAGCGGCAAGACGTTCCTGTTCGCGACGCACTACCTCGAGGAGGCCGATGCCTACGCCGACCGGGCGGTGCTGATGGCGCGCGGGCGGGTGGTCGCCGACGGGCCGACCACCGAGATCAAGGCGATTGTCGGCTCACGCACGATCCGGGCGACGCTTCCGGGGGTGGCGCTCGAGGCGCTCGAGCGGCTTCCCGGGGTGACGAGAGCCGAGCGGCGTGGCGAGGCGGTCGTCCTCGCCTGCTCCGACTCCGACGCCGCGCTGCGCGAGCTGCTCGCGGCCTACCCGCAGGCGCACGACGTCGAGGTCCGCGGGGCGGGCCTCGAGGAGGCCTTCCTCCAGCTCACCGGCGACGAGCACGAAGAGCAAGCCGCGTGAACGACGCTCTCGGCTACGCGCGCTACGAGCTCCTGCGCACCCTCCGCAACCGGCGGCTCTTCATCTTCTCGCTCGGCTTCCCGCTCCTCCTCTACTTCGCGATCGCAGGCCCGAACCGGCACGAGCAAGACATCGGCGGTACGGGAATCGCCGCCCCGCTCTACTTCATGGTCGGCCTCACCGCCTTCGGGACGATGAACGCGGTCCTCGGCTGCGGCGCGCGGATCGCGGCCGAGCGGGCCGTCGGCTGGAACCGCCTGCTCCGGGTCACTCCGCTGTCGACGCGCACCTACTTCCGCGTGAAGGTGCTGACCGCGTACTGCCTGGCCGCGGTCACGATCGTGCTGCTGTACGCGGCCGGGATCTCGATGGGCGTCCACCTCCAGGCCGCGAACTGGCTGCAGATGACCGGCCTGATCCTCATCGGCCTGGCCCCGTTCGCGGCGATCGGGATCCTCCTCGGCCACCTGCTGACGACGGACTCGGTCGGCCCCGCGATCGGCGGCACGGCCGCGGTGTTCGCGCTCCTCGGAGGCGTCTGGTTCCCGATCACGAGCGGCGTGATGCACACGATCGCCGAGGCGCTGCCCTCCTACTGGCTCGTCCAGGCGGGCCACGTCGGGCTCGGCGGCAGCGGCTGGGGCGCGACCGGCTGGCTGATCGTCGCCGCCTGGACCATCGGAGCGGCAGGGGCCGCGCGGCGGGCCTACGCCCGCGACACCCAGCGCCGCTGAGCGCTACTCGCGCTTCATGATCGCGAGCGCCTCGGTCTCGAGATCGACGTAGTGCTCGCCGGAGACGTCGACGATCGCCTCCCTGATCGTGCCGCCCGTGAAGGCGAACGGGCGCGTGCCCGGATAGTCGTCGGTCACCGGCGAGGCGGGGTCCTTGCCGACGTTCAGTCCTTCGCCGACCAGTGAGAAGTTGCCGGGCTGGGTCACGATCACGCCCTCGCCGACCTTCTCGTCGTTGACGAAGAGCGAGAGCGTGCCGGTGGCCGGCATCGAGTCGCCCTCACGCACGAACGAGGCGCCGAAGATCACCTGTCCGGTCGGGATCTCCTTCGTCGACTCGACCAGCTGCTGCTTGCTGCCGACGAAGTTGTAGACGTACTTGAGCTTCCGGTCCTTGACGTAGAGGGCGTGGCCGCCGAACAGCGAGCCGTGGGAGAACAGGACGCCCGCCGCGTCCTCCGACTCGACGTCCACCTCGACGGCGATCGAGTAGCTGCGGTTGCGGACGTTGACCGCGGCCGCCTCGGGCACCTCGGCCGCGTCGGGGTAGTAGACGTACCGGTCGCGCGGCGGCGCGACCTGCGGCCTGGAAGGGTCTGCGAGCACCTCAACCGCGGTCTTGTCGACGAGCGGGAGCCCGTTGTACATCCCGGCGAGGTGGAACCAGACGTTGATCAGCTCCTGCAGCTTCGCCGGCTGCTCGGACGCGAGGTCGTGGCTCTCGGTCGGATCCTCGTCGGTGTGGAAGAGCTCCCATCGGTCCTGGTCGAAGTGGCCCCAGCCGGCGATGGTGGGATGGACACTCACCGCCTTCCAGCCCTTGTGCCACACCGCGCGGGAGCCGAGCATCGAGAAGAAGGCGGACTCCTTCGGCGTGGGCACATCGTCGCTCTCGAAGGTCGAGCGGAAGCTGACGCCCTCGAGCGGGATCTGCTGGTAGCCCTTCACGACCGCGGGCAGCTCGACACCGAGCAGGTCGTAGATGGTCGGCGCGACGTCGGTGGCGTGGAGGAACTGGCGCCGGAGCTCGCCCTTCGCGCCGATGCCCCTGGGCCACGAGACCACGAGCGGGTCGGCGACGCCGCCCTCGAAGTTGTAGCGCTTCCACATCTTGAAGGGCGTGTCGAAGGCCCACGCCCAGCCGACCGGGTAGTGGTTGTAGGTCGCCGGCGAGCCGAGCTCGTCGAGGTACTGCAGGTTCTCCTCGATCGAGTCAGGAATGCCGTTGAAGAACTTGCTCTCGTTGACCGAGCCGTTCGGCCCGCCCTCACCGCTCGCGCCGTTGTCGGAGACCAGGACGACGATCGTGTTCTCGAGCAGGCCGGACTGCTCGAGGAAGTCCAGCAGCCGCCCGATCTCGTGATCGGTGTGTGAGAGAAAGCCGGCGAAGACCTCCGCCATGCGGGAGAACAGCCGCTTCTCGTCCTCGGACAGCGACTCCCAGGGCCGCACGACGTCGAGCGGCGGCCACGGCTTGCCGTCGGCGCTCTTCTCTTCCGCGTACGGGTTGAGCGGCGACAACTCCGCGCTCTCCGGGAAGATGCCGAGCTTCTTCTGGCGCTCGAAGACCTGCTCGCGGTAGGCCTCGTAGCCCATGTCGAAGCGGCCCCTGTACTTCTCGATCCACTCCTTGGCTACGTGGTGCGGCGCGTGACAGGCCCCCGGGCAGAAGTACATGAAGAACGGCTTCTCCGGCGCGATCACCTTGGCGTCCTTGATGAACTCGATCGCCTTGTCCGTGAGGTCGGTCGTCAGGTGGTAGCCGTCCTCGGGCATGGCCGGCTGCGCAACGGGGTGGTTGTCGTAGACCAGGTCGGGATACCACTGGTTGGTCTCGCCGCCGAGGAATCCGTAGAAGCGCTCGAAGCCGCGGCCGACCGGCCAGTTGCGCTTGGTCGACGCCATGTTCATCTCGTCGGAAGGACACAGGTGCCACTTGCCGAGCATGTAGGTGTTCCAGCCGCGCTCACCCAGGACTTCGGCGAGCGTCGCGCACTCGAACGGGATGTGGCCGTTGGCGTTCGGGTAGCCGCTCGTCGCCTCCGCGATGCAGGCCATACCGTTCGTCGTGTGATTCCGTCCCGTGAGGAGTGACGAGCGCGTCGGCGAGCACAGGGCCGTCGTGTGCCAGTTCGTGTACGTCAGCCCGTTCGCGGCCAGCCGGTTGATGTTCGGCGTCTCGATCAGCCCGCCCCACGGCTCCATCGACGAGAAGCCGACGTCGTCGAGGACGATGTAGAGGACGCTGGGCGCCCCCTCCGGCGCGACCGGCTGCAGGTACGGCCCCCAATCGGGGACCGAGTCGCGCTCGTCGACGTTGATCGTGCCTCTGAACTGCTGGCTCATCTGCTCGCCCCTCTCGTTTCCGACCCGGGCAGCGAGGATCGCACCGGCCGCTGGGCGGTGCATCCTCCCGAGAGGATGAAGCAGCCCCAGCGTGTGGTTGTCCTCGTCGAGGGGATCAGCGACCGGGCCGCGCTCGAGGCGCTCGCGGAGCGGCGCGGCCGGGATCTCGACGCCGAGGGCGTAGCGATCGTGCCGATGGGCGGCGCGCAGTCGATCGGCCGGTACCTCGACCGCTACGGGCCGCAAGGGCTCGATCTCGGGCTGGCCGGCCTCTGCGACGCCGCTGAGGAGGGCGAGTTCCAGCGCGGGCTCGAGCGCGCCGGCCTGGGCTCGAACCTCATGCGCGCCGAGATGGAGCGGCTCGGCTTCTACGTCTGCGTTGCCGACCTCGAGGACGAACTGATCCGCGCGCTCGGCGCCGCTGCGGTCGAGGAGGTCGTCGCGGCACACGGCGACCTCGGCCCCTTCCGCACCCTCCAGAAGCAGCCGGCGTGGCAGGGACGGCCGGCCGAGCAGCAGCTTCGGCGCTTCATGGGCAGCGGCGGCAGCCGGAAGATCCGCTACGCGCGCCTGCTGGTCGAGGCGCTCGATCTCGCCCGGATGCCGCGGCCGCTCGACCTCGTGCTGGCGCACGTCGCCGCCTAACACGCCGACCCGGACCGCGTCTGAATCGGTGGTGGTGGGGGTTCTGCAATCGCCGCGTCGCCGTCGCCGGCTGGCGATTGCGATACTCGTCGCCGCGCTCGCGGCGCCGCTCGCCTACCTCGCGGTCCATTTCTCGACTCCGGGATCGCAAGAGAACGCCAACGGGCCCAACATCGCAGAGAGCAGCATCTACCGGCAGCCCAAGCGCGCGCCGTTCACCGCCGAGAAGCGGCGCGCGGTCAGGAAGGTGCTGGCGAGCTTCATCGCCACGGCGGTCGCGCGGAACCGCGTCGCCGACTCGTGGGAGCTCGCCGGGCCGTCGCTCCGCCAGGACATCTCGTACAAGCAGTGGAGCAAGGGAGACATCCCAATCGTGCCGTACCCCGCGGCCAAGCACGGGCAGGGCTCCTGGGACGCCGTCAACTACTCGTACCGCAACGAGGTCGGGCTCGAGGTGCTGCTGTTCCCGAAGCCTGGCTCCGGGTACTCCATCGCGACCGTCGACACCAACGTCGTCCGCGGCCGCGACGGCCGCTGGCGGGTCGACTACTGGATGATCACGAAGCTCGACGGGCCCGGCGCGACGGCGCCGGCCGACTCCGCCTCGGCGTTCGTGGAGGGAGCGCCGAACGTGCACAAGCTCCCGGGCAAGAAGAACGGGGCGAAGGCCCGCCCTTCGCGTGAACGGGCCGAGGCCGATGCGGCTCCCGCGGCGAGCTCGCCGACGCACCTCGACCGGAAGTGGATCGTCGTGCCGCTCGCCCTGCTCTCGCTCGTGATCGTGATCCCGCTGGGGATCGCCACGTTCGTCTGGATCCGAAACCGGCGGGCAGCAGCGGCCTATCGACGCGCGCGCTGACTCCCGAGAAGGGAAGAGCGCAGCCCCGATCGACGTCTTGTAGTCAAACGCGCGGGGTGGGCGCTGGAGACACCGCCGGGCTGGACGGAGCTACCAGCGCTCGCCTCGCCGTCTCTCGACCGAGGGTCGGTAGGCCGGGCCGCCGTGGGGTCAGGCGTCGACGGCGTAGACGAGCTCGACCGAGCCGCCCGGCAACGCGAGCTCCCGCTCGAACGTCAGGCCGGTGTCGACGCTGAGCGACGGCGTCAGCTGCATTCCCTCACCGAGGAGGATCGGCATCACGACCAGGTGGAGCCTGTCGAGGGCGCCGAGCGCGCGGTAGGTCTCGATCGTGCGCGGGCCGCCGATGAGGTGGACGTCGCCGCCCTCGTTGGCCTCGCGAACCTGCTCGAGCAGTCGCTCGGCGTCGCTGTCGGTCACGACGTCCTCCGGAGTGCCGTCGGGTCGGCGGGAGGCGAGCACGAAGACCTTCAGGTTCGGCCACGGCCACCTGGGGTTCGTGAGCGCCGGCTCGAACGTGACGCGGCCCATCAGCGCGGCCTCGACTCCCTCGAGGAACTCGCGGATCCCATGGCTCTCGCCGGAGACGAAGGCAGGGTCGGCGAGCTGGGCCGGCCACCCGTCGGGCGTGGTCACGTAGCCGTCGGCGCTCATGCACATGCGGGCACGGATCTTCATCTGCTCGCTCCTTCCTGAGTCTGTCGCAGGCAGGACCGCCGCGGGCCGCGGAGCTCATCGCAGGCTCCCGCGTTCTGCGAGAGTCGCAGAGAGGTGGAGACCGCCACGCAAACGCTGCACCGGCTCACGTCCTACGAGCCCGGTCGCGAGTGGGAGCAGCCCGTCGACGACCCACGCGTGCTGCAGGACCTCGAGGTCAACGACCTCGATCGCCTCCCGTGGTTCTACAAGCGGTACGGGCAAACCCTGCCCGGGATCGAGTTGCCTCGCGACCTGCCGTCGACCGGAGATCCGGCCGTTGCGGTGGTGGCGGGCACCGCGGACGTCGCCCGCACCAAGCTCGACCTGAGCCAGCTCTCGCGGCTGCTGCATCTGTCCGCCGGGGTGGTGCGTACGGCGCAGCGGCCCTACGGGACCTGGCTGTTCCGCGCGGCCGGGTCGGCAGGCGCCCGCTTCCCGCTCGAGCTGTACGTCGCCGTGCCCGACGGCGCAGGCGTGCCGCCGGGCGTGCACTGGTACCACCCTGAGGACCACGCCCTGTTGCAGATCGGGCCGCCCCCGGGCGCGGGCGCACCCGCGGTCGTCGTCACGGGGATCCCATGGCGAACGGGCTGGCGCTACCGGGAGCGCGGGTACCGGCACGTGTACTGGGACGCCGGCACGATGCTCGCCCAGCTGCTGGCGCTCGCCGATTCGGCCGGGCTCGGCCCGTCCCTGTACACGCGGTTCCCCGACGCGGCGGCCGCCGCCCTCGTCGGAGCCGACGGCGTTCACGAGTTCCCGGTGGCCGTCGTCTCACTCGGCGACGGAGCGCCCGCCCTCGAGGCGACCGGTCCCGCCGTCGCGGGCGACGTCGACGCAGCACCGGTCGAGTTCCCGCTCATCACCGCCGCCCAAGAGGCGGGAGACGGCGACGCGCTGGGCCCGCCTTGGGACCGTGGCGCACCCGTGAACGTCGAGGTCGAGGCGACGAAGCCCGTAGACGCCGTCGTGCTCGCCCGCAGCTCGCAGCGTCGCATGGACCCGACCCGAGGCCTCCCCGAGAGCGTGCTGCGCACCTGCATGGGGGCGGCTCTGCGCGGTGTCGACCTCCCCCACTTCGCTGTCGTGAACGACGTCACCGGCCTCGCACCAGGGGTGTACCGCTGGCCCGACCTCTCGACGCCGGCCCGCCCCGGCGCGATGCGAGAGGAGCTCTACCGGGTGTGCTACGCGCAGGGGCTTCCTCGCGACGCTGCGTTCGTCGTGATCGGCACGGCCGACGTTGGCGCACTCGACGACCGGCAGTACCGCGAGGCGCAGCTCACAGCGGGGCTGGTCGAAGGCAGACTGCATCTCCTCGCCTACGCCCTCGGCGCGGGTGCCTCGGGGATGACCTTCGTCGACAGCGAGGTGCCCGGGCTGCTCGGCGAGCCGCTCGACGCCCTGCTCTTCACCTGCGTCGGCGTGCCGGAGTACGGGTCGGCGCGGGGCGGGCTTCCGGGCGCGCCGACCGAGATCCGTACCGTGACGCCCCGCCTCGACGACGGCGCCGATGCGTACCGAGCCGGTAGGCGTAGTCGCGCCTGAGAGCTGGCGCTACTCTGAGCAAAGCCCCGGCAAACGAGGAGAAGTCGGCGACTCAGGCAAGCAGCGATGTCCCAGCCTCCCGCCCCTCCTCGTCGGACCGTGCAAATTCCACGTCGGAGCCTGCGCGTCGAGCCGCTCGCGGTCGTCAAGGCGGGCTTCCACGGAAGCGCCGACTTCTACTTCCGGGTGGGCGTCCTCGGCCTGCTCGCCCTGTTGGCCTTCGGCGTTCTCGCTCTCCGGCTGTGGTCGATGGAGGTGATCCAGGGCCCGAAGTACGCCCAGGCGGTACAGCGCCAGTCCTACCGGACGATCGACCTTCCCGCTCCGCGCGGCCCGATTCTCGACGCGAGGGGCCGCGTCCTCGTGGGAGCGGAGGGCCGGCTCGCCGTGGCAGCCGACGCGTCGTCGCTCGGCGCGCTCGATGCCCACGGCCGCTGGTGGCCGAGCTGGGTGGGCCGCCACCGCCTCGCGCGACTCGCGCGGCTGACCCACACGCCCTTCAGGGCGCTGGTGAGCCGGATCCGCCGGGACCAGTTCCGTTCGCCCTACTCTCCCGCGGTCGTCGTCGAGCCGATCTCGCAAGGGCTGGGCGACTACCTGGACGAGAACGCCGAGCGCTTCCCCGGGCTCCACGTGGTCGGGCTGCCGGCGCGCAGCTATCCGCAAGGCTCACTCGGGAGCGAGTTCCTCGGCCTGCTCGGCGAGATCAGTCCCACGCAGCTCGAGGAGTCGCGCTACCACTTCGCCAGGCCCGGCCAGGTGATCGGCCAGTCCGGCGCCGAGGCGGCTTACAACACGTACCTGAACGGCGGCTTCGCACGGAGCCGCGTGGTCGTCGACGCACGCGGCCGCGCAACCGGCCCCAGCAGGCTCGTCCACCAGCCCAAGCCGGCACGGCAGCTGCAGCTCACGATCGACCTACGCCTCCAACGCGCAGCCGAGCGCGCGATCCGCGACGGGATCGGCTTCGCCCACAGCGCCGGCCACTCCGACGCGAACGCCGGGGCCGCGGTCGTGATGAACCCGCGCGACGGCTCCATCTACGCCCTTGCGAGCTACCCGCACTTCGACCAGCAGCGGGCTAGCAAGAACCGCGGCTACTACGCGAAGCTGCTCACCGGCCGGGCTTCCGGCAGTTCGCTGATCAACCGGGCGACGCAGGGCCAGTATCCGGCAGGCTCGACCTTCAAGCCGATCGTGGCCGAGGCGGCGCTCGCGAGCGGGCTGATCTCGCCGTCCTCGATCCTGCCCTGCACCGGGTCGTTCCAGGTGGGGAACGTCGTCTTCCACAACGTCGAGGCCGGAATCAACGCGTCCCTGAACCTCCAGCAGGCCCTGTCGATCTCCTGCGATACCTGGTTCTACCGTCTCGGCGCCCAGTTCTACTGGCGCCAGGTTGCCGGGCATCCCGAGATCCAGCGCTGGGCGCGCCTGCTCGGGCTCGGCCACCCGACCGGGCTCGACATCCCGGGCGAGTCGCACGGCATCGTCCCGACGCCCGCCTGGCTCAAGCGCACCTTTCGCAAGGCATGGCAGCGCATCTGGTACGAGGGCTACTCGGTCAACCTCTCGATCGGGCAGGGCTACCTGGCGATCACTCCGCTTCAGCTGGCCGTGGCCTACTCGGCCCTTGCCAACGGCGGCACGGTCGTCCGGCCGCACGTCGGGAAGGCGATCCTCGACGAGGCGAACCATCCGCTCTGGAAGCTGAGGTTCCGGCCGAGGCGGCGGCTCCACCTCGTCGATCTGGGCACCATCCGCGCCGGCCTCTATTCGGCAGCCCATGATGCCGGCGGGACCTCCGCCGCGATCTTCGGGAACTTCCCGGTTCCGGTCGCCGGCAAGACCGGAACCGCGCAGGTGCCGTCAGGGAGCGACGACTCCTGGTACGCCTCGTGGGCTCCGGCCTATAACCCGCGGGTGGTCGTGGTGGTGCTGATCGAGCACGGCGGATTCGGCGCCGAGGCCGCAGCCCCCGCTGCGCGGGAGATCTACTCCGCCTTCTTCCGCCTGGGCCAGCGGCCTTCCTCAGGCAATTAGGCGTCTGAGAGCGACTCCGGCGATGGAGGCCGCTGTGACCAGCGCCAGGAGGTCCATCGGCGTCGAGATCCGCTTGAACCGGGAGCCGTCGTCCCGCATCTCGATGTAGCCGATCGGGGTCACGACGACCCCGCCGCCTCCGCCGCCGCCGGAGCCCTGGTCGTCGCCGCCGCGCGATCCCGAGCCTCCGCCGCCGCCGAATCCGAACCTCGCCTTGGCGACCGGGATCACGGTCACGCCCTCCCGCTCGACCGCCTCGCCGAAGATCGTCCCCGCCTGCGCCCGCTGGCCGACCGTCTGTCCGATCCGCTCCAGCAGCTCGTTCACCATCTGCGAGCGCTCCTCCGCTGCCACTGCCATTGCCGACTCCTTCCCCTCGCTTACGCGTTCATGGTGCCTGACGCCGCCCTGAGGCGCGCGGCCTGGGTGATCAGGTGGCGCCGCTCCGGGAGGCTCGTGGTGCGGCGGGCCGCGGCGCGGTAGTGCTCGACGGCGGCGTCCGTCTCACCCGCCATCTCCAGGAGGTACCCACGCACCGCGTCGACGCGGTAGTGGCCGGCCAGCTGCTCCTCGACCGTGTCGACCACAGCGAGCCCCGCGGCCGGGCCCTCGGCCATTGCCGCCGCGACCGCGCGGTTGAGCGTGACGACCGGGTTGCCGGTCACCTGCTCCAACAGCCCGTAGAGCCCAAGGATCTGAGGCCAGTCGGTGTGCTCGGCGCGGGCGGCCTGGTCGTGGACCGCTGCGATCGCGGCCTGGAGCCGGTACTCGCCGACGGGCCTCTTGCCCGCTGCGCCGTCGAGCAGGGCGACGCCCTCCGCGACGCGCGCCTGGTCCCACAGCGTTCGATCCTGCTGTGCGAGCGGGATCAGCTCCCCTGCAGCGTTCGTCCGCGCCGGGCGCCTGGCGTCGATCAAGAGCATCAGGGCGAGCAGGCCGGCGACCTCGCCGTCGTCGGGAAGCAACCGATGCGCCATCCTCGCCAGCCGGATCGCCTCATCCGACAACTCGGCGCGGTGCACCTCAGCGCCCGCGCTGCTGGCGTAGCCCTCGTTGAAGATCAGGTACAGGACGCGCAGCACCGTGCGCACCCTGGCGGGATGCTCCTCGGGCCCCGGCATGGCGAAGGGCGCGTGCGATGCCTTGATGCGCTGCTTCGCCCTGGCGATCCGCTGGGCCATCGTGGCCTCGCTCACCAGGAAGGCGCGTGCGATCTCGGCCGTCGTGAGCCCGCCCACCGCCCGTAGGGTCAGCGCGATCGCGGAGGCCGAAGTCAGCGCCGGGTGGCAGCACATCAACAGCACGAGCAGCGTGTCGTCCTGATCCGGGACCTCCGGCGCCTGCAGCTCCCGCACCGATGCCAACTCCCGCTTCCTCCGCGACTGCTCGCTCCGGCGCAGGTCAATCAAACGGCGCTCCGCCGTCCGGATCAGCCAGCCGCACGGTTCCTCGGGGACTCCTGCTTGCGGCCAGCGCAGGGCCGCCGCAAGCAGCGCCTCCTGAACGGCGTCCTCGGCCGCGTCGAAGTCGCCGTATCTCCGAACGAGCGCGCCGAGGACCTGCGGCGCCAGCTCGCGAAGCAGGTCCTCGACGCTCGCGGTGACGTTCAGCGCCCGCCGCCTGCGTGTTGCAGGTAGCCCTCCATCTCGGCGGCGTCGGACGGTCCCTCGTCCATCACCTGGCGTACCTGAATCGGCTGCTGCGTGGCGACGCCGCCCGCGCCCGGCACCGCCGAGATCTTCGCCGCGATCTCGATCGCCCGGGCCTCGGACTCCACGTCGACGATCTGGTAGCCGGCGACCCATTCCTTGAACTCCTGGAACGGCCCGTCGGTCACCACTGGCGCGCTCACGCCGTCCGAGGCCACGATCTTGGCGAGGTCGGGCGGGGCGAGAATCTCGGACTCGACAAGCTCGCCGCTCTCGACGAGCTCCTTGTGGAGAGCCCTGTAGTAGTCGAGGTGGGCGGTGATCTCCTCCGGCTTCCACTCCTCCATGGGCGTCTCTAGGGGGCCGGGCGTGAAGTTGACCGCTAGCAGGTATCTGGCCATGTCGCTCCTCTCTCTTGGAAACTGTCGCACGTAGAACGGAGCCGGGAGCCCGTTCTCGACATGCGAAATTGTCGAACTCGGCCGGGCCCGCTCGTCTTCGGTAGGTAAGGCTTGATCAGACGACGAGAGGAGCGACGATGAAGTACCTGCTGTTCGTGTGTTGGGACACCGAACGGATGAACGCCCAGACCGAGCCCGATCCGCGCGACACCCCGGAAGAGGAGGAGGGCTTCCCCTGGGTGGACGAGCTCCAGGCGAAGGGGATCTGGCTCACGGGAGATCAACTGGCGCCGCCGCGCCGCGGGCGGTCGGTCCGCGTCCGCGACGGGAAGAGGATGGTGACTGACGGCCCATTCGTAGAGACGAAGGAGGCCGTGGGCGGCTTCGACCTGCTCGAGTGCGGCAGCCTCGAGGAGGCCGTCGAGATCGCCGCGAGCCATCCCATGGCCGAGGCGGGAACGATCGAGGTCCGGCCGCTCTGGGGGCACTGACGACGAGCGGCAGGTCGCGCAGCTAGCTCGGTTGCCTCCGCAGCTTGCCCGGAAGGAGCAGCGCCGCCCACAGCCCGATGAGCCCGAACATTGCGAGCGAGAACATCGCCCACGCATAGGCGCTGTTCCCTCGGGAGACGGCGGCGACCAGAATCGTGCCCGCGATCGCGGTACCAAAGGACGATCCGAGGTTGGACACGCTGCGAGACAGGCCGGAGATCTCGCCCTGCTGCTCCTCGGGGAAGCTGGACTGCACGACGTTCACCGAGGGAGTGAGCATCGCTCCGAGGCCGAAGCCGACCAGGAAGAGCCCCGGCAGGAAGGCGATGTTCCTCGTGGACACCGGGATCAGGCCGAGCAAGAGCCCGATCCCGACGAGGGTGATGACGAAGCCCAGGACGATCAGGGTCTTCTGCCGGTACTTCTTGGCCCAGCGCTCTGCGGCGAGGGAGGCAATCAGGAGGCCGACGGTCGCCGCGGTGAAGATCACCCCCGTCGCGATCGCGCTGTAGCCGCGAACCTCCTGGAGGAACACGGAGACAACGAACGACGTCCCCATCAGGATCAGCCACTGGATGTTCTGGGTCACGAGAGCGAGATTGCAAGTCCGGTTCCTGAACAGTCCCATGGACAGCAGGGGTTCCTTCCCGGCTCGCTCGCGGGAGCGGATGTAGAGGAAGAAGGAGGCCAAGAAGCCCGCTCCCAGCAAGAGGAAGACCGTCAGGAGGACGTTGTTGCTGCCCGCCTGGAGGATTCCGAAGACCACGCAGAACATGCCGACTCCCGAGAGAACGGCCCCACCCACGTCGAAGGGACGCGTCGGGTCCGGCGGCAGCGGATCGACGAGCCGGCGGCTGAGCAGGACGATCACAACGATCACGAGCGCCTGGAACACGAACGCGGCGCGCCAGCTGATTGCCGTCGTGATCACGCCGCCGATCAGCGGCCCCGCCGCGGCGCCGATGCCTCCCAGCCCGCTGATCACCCCGAAGGCCCAGGCGCGCCGGGTGAGGTCCTCGAACCACAGCGTGGCGAGGATGTAGACCGGAGGGATCAAGAGCGCCGTCCCGACGCCCTCGAACACCGAGTTTCCGAGGATCAGCACGCCGAGGTTCGGCGACACCGCGCTCAGCAGGGCGCCGATCCCGTAGAGGATGAGGCCTCCGAGGAAGCACCGCTTGCGGCCCCAGCGGTCGGTCAGCTTGCTGCAGGGGATCATCAGGATGGCCATGATCAGGAGGAACAGCGTGATCGTGGTCTGGACGCCCTTCACGGTGGTGTCCAGGTCGTCGCTGATGTCGTTGATCATCACGTTCATGTTCGACCCCGCGAAGCTGCAGATGAACTGGGCGAGCGCAAGCGGAGCGATCAGCCTGCGCGCAGACACGATCGGAGGCGCAACCCCCACGGCCTCGCTCGCCGGTGCCGAGCTCTCGCTCAGCCTGCGTCCCCCGCCTCTGCCACCGACCGCACCCTAGTGCACCGGAGCCTCTGAGAGAATCGCGGCATGGCGACCGAGGCAGCTGCCCCGGCCGAGGGCGCGAGCGGGGCAACTCTCGTCCTCCTGACGCTCGCGACCGGCCAGTTCCTGATGACGCTGGACTCGTCGGTGATGAACGTCTCGATCGCGACGGTCGCAAAAGACGTCGGCACCACGGTCACCGGCATTCAGGGGGCGATCACCGCCTACACGCTCGTGATGGCCGCGCTGATGATCACCGGCGGGAAGATCGGCGGAATCATCGGCCGCAAGCGCGCCTTCGCGATCGGGTGCGTGATCTACGGCTGCGGCTCGCTCACGACGGCGCTCGCTCCGAGCCTCCCCGTCCTCCTGGTCGGCTGGTCGTTCCTCGAGGGTGTCGGCGCCGCCCTGATCCTGCCTGCGATCGTCGCGCTCGTGGCGGGCAACTTCCCGGCCGAGCGCCGGCCTGCTGCCTATGGCCTGGTGGCAGCCGCCGGAGCGATCGCCGTCGCCGTCGGGCCGCTGATCGGAGGCTTTTGCACCACCTACTTCTCCTGGCGCTGGGTGTTCGCCGGCGAGGTGCTGATCGTGCTCGTCATCCTCGTCCTCGCCCGCAGGATCGCCGACGCCCCCGTCGAGAAGCGCCCGCGCCTCGACGTGGTCGGCGCCGCGCTCTCGGCGTTCGGCCTGGGCCTCCTCGTCTTCGGCGTGCTGCGCGCCGGCGAGTGGGGCTGGATCCAGCCCAAGCCCGGTGGGACGTCGTGGGCGGGGCTGTCGCCGACCGTATGGCTCGTCCTGGCCGGTCTGTTCGTGATCTGGGTCTTCTCACGCTGGGAAGCCTGGCGCTACGACCGTGGGAACGAGCCGCTCGTTCGCCCCGGCATGCTGCGGAACCAGCAGCTGCGCGGGGGTCTCGTGATGTTCTTCTTCCAGTACCTGATGCAGGCCGGCCTCTTCTTCGTCGTGCCGCTCTACCTCTCCGTCTGCCTCGGCCTCTCGGCGCTTGCGACCGGCGCGCGGCTGCTCCCCCTCTCGGTGACGCTGCTCGCGGCCGCGATCGGGGTCCCGCGCCTCTTCCCAGCCGCTTCGCCGCGGCTCGTCGTGCGCAGCGGCCTGATCGCGCTGCTTGCGGGCACGGTCGTCCTCCTCGGCGCGCTCGACAAGAACTCGGGGCCCGAGATCGTCTTCTTGCCGATGCTGCTGATCGGACTCGGCATCGGTGCCCTCGCCTCGCAGCTCGGCGCAGTAACCGTCTCCGCAGTTCCCGACGAGGAGAGCCCCGAGGTCGGCGGTGTGCAGAACACGATGACGAACCTCGGCGCGTCGATGGGTACCGCGGTCGCCGGCTCGATCCTGATCGCGACGCTGACCTCCGCCTTCCAGACCAACATCCAGCAGAGCTCGGCGATCCCTTCACGCGTCAAGTCCCAGGCAAAGGTCGAGCTGGCGGGCGGCGTGCCGTTCATCTCGGATGCCGACCTCGAGAGCGCTCTGAAGGACGCGAACGTGAGCTCGAGGACAACCGATGCCGCCCTCGACGCCTACCGCGGCGCGCGCATCGCAGGCCTTCGTGCGGCGCTCGCGATCCTGGCGCTGCTGGCGATCACCGGCCTGTTCTTCGCACGGCACATACCGACGAGGCAGCCGGGATCGTCTCCGGCCCCATGACGCCTCCGTGCGGCCTCAGTGGGTCAACACGAGCTTGAGACCGATCAGCAGGGCGCCGAGGCTGAGATTCAGCGCTACGACCACGATCGTTCCGAGCAGCCCCATCCGCTCGACGCGCGCGAAGGTGACGCCCTGAGCGGCGAGCACGGCCAGGCCGAGCCCGAACGCAGCCCAGACGGCCACCTTCGTCGAGAAGAGACCGAGGGCGCCGAGCAGCAGCACCGCGACCGGCGGCAGCGCGGCCTCGATGATCGAGCCCTCACGACGGGCGATGTGCCCGAGCTCCTCGCGCGAGAGGTGCTCGTCGCGGGCGACGCTGTGCGCCTGGGCGTGCGCGTACACGTGGGCGAGCCAGAGAGCGACGGCCGAGGCCGCTACCAGGGCCGCGATGTGCCCGGCGTCGTGCGGATAGGCCCTCTGCCCGGCCACGATGACCGCGAGCGCGACGATCGTCCCGTAGATGAAGCCTCCGAGCCGCTCGCCCATCGCCGCACGGCGGGAGCGAGCGGCCGGAGGCCGATCCTGCTGGTCGCGCACGCGCGCATCATGGCGAACCGGTGTGACAGCCGGTTAGTGCGCGAGCGGCGGGTAGTGCCGCCGAACCGTCACCAAGGTCCCCGCTCCGACGAGCACGACGCCGGCCAGGAGAGCGGCTCCGACTTCCGCGTCTTTCCAGTCGAACTCGCCGCCCCCGGATGAAACCCGCGTCTCCGCCGGACCTGGCTCGCCGCGCCCGAACGTGAGCATCTGCTGCGCCGGGGCCGGCAGCGGCCTCGAGACCGGGCTCAAAGGCGGTGCCACCTCGCGAGCTGTCGCCACCGGCACTGCTGCGATGCCCGCGACCGCGCACATGACGGTCACTGATGTAACGAGTCGCCTGTACATCACGTTCGCTCCTTCCGCTCGGAATCTCACTGTCAGCGAGACGCGAGCCCGGCAGCGGGTCGGCAGCAGTTCGGCAGCACTACTACGACGTATGAGCCGGTCTGGGAGGGACGCTGCTACCCGCCGAAGGCAATCCTGGGCACCGCGTACGAGCTCGCTACAGGCCGGCGCCTTGCCTCGGCGGATTTCAAGGGTAGGAAGAGCGGCGCCGTCAAGGCCCTCGGAAGGCTGGGCTTCACCGTCCAGGGCATACCGCGATCAGCTGGGTGGAGCTGGGCCGGCCCGTCGTGATTGAACAGGACGGGCCGTGCCCTCGATGACCTGCCGGGCGAGGACAAGCGGCCCCGGGCAAGCTTCGCTGGCGCCCGAGTTCGATTCTTGCCATGCGCTGAGGCCACCAAATCACAGTGGCGCTGGCGAAGGACGCCTTGACGCCGGCCTCACGACGTAGGAGGCTCGAAGCCGAACTGCGGCCGAAAGGAGGTGGCAACTGCTCTAGAGGGCACCCTCGAAACCAGCGGGGGGTAGGAGGAACAACATGCAGAAGAAGTTCGTACTACTCGCCGCCAGCGTCGCCGCTGGCTGCGCTCTCGTCGGGACTGGCGTAGCGACCGGAGCGACTGAGGTCGACCACTTCACCGACGGCCCGTTCACCGACGAGGTCTGCGGCGTGACCGGAACGACAACCGTACACGGGACGTCCGTCGTCCGGGACCTTCCGAGCGGCGGCTTGTTCGTGAGCGGCACCTTCTGGGCCGTCTTCACGGCCGACAACGGCAAGTCGATCACGACCTTCGCTGGCGGCCCGTCGAAAAGTATCGCGGGACCCGTGATCGACGAGGCGGCGGGCACCGTCACCGTCATAGTCACGTTCGCCGGGCTGCCCGAGAAGGTGTCGATTACCCACGGCCCGACGCTGCTGCGCGATGCCGGGATCGTGACCCTCACCCA
>JBKPAM010000081.1:0-9076 GCA_046726435.1 Actinomycetota bacterium | reverse complement strand
GCGCGCGCGTATGCCTGCTCCACCTCTTCGGTGTAGCCCCGGATCGCCATCAGGCCCCGCGCGAGGCTCGTGCGCAGCATGATCTCCTCGTGCGTCCGTTCCGGGGTGGGCGGGACCGTCGCGAGGACCCGGAGCAGGTCGTCGCTCAGCTCGACGGCCGCGTGGTAGCGGCCGCGCGCATCGAGGAGCGCCCAAAGCGGGTCGAGCATCGCGTGGAGGTGCTCGAGGTCTCCGGCCTCGACCCAGAAAGTCCACGCCGCCAGGAGATTCCCGAGCTCCGACGAGAGAGCGTCGAGCGTCTCGTCTCGCGCGGGCCCGCGCAGACGAGCGGCACTGGCGGCGGCGAGCTCCGAGAAGTACTCGGCGTGCGCCCGCCTCGCGCTTGGACCGAGCTGCGGGTTGCGCTCGCGCTGTTCGTCGGCGTACTCACGGATCGTGTCGAACATCTCCAGCCGAGGCCGATCGCCGTTCAGGCTGCGGACGAGGCTCTTGTCGACCAGCGACGCGAGCCGGCCGACGACGTCCACGCCCCGGAGCTGCCCGAGCCGCGCGGCGACTCCTTCGACCGTCTCGACTCGCGCGGGGAAGAACAGCGAGACGAATGCGAACAGCGCGCGCTCATCCGTGTCCAGCAGGTCGTAGCTCCACGCAATCGTGCTGTGAAGCGTCTGCTGCCTCGTGGGCAGGTCCCGCGGCCCGCCGCTGAGAAACCGCAGGCGGTCCTCGAGGCGTTCGGTCAGCTCACCCGGCGAGAACAGCGTGAGTCTCGCCGCAGCCAGCTCGATTGCGAGCGGCAGCCCATCCAGGCGCGCGCAACTCTCCAGGACAGCGGCCGCATTGTCGTCGGTCAGAGCAAAGCCCGGGGTTGCCTCGCGTGCGCGTTCGACGAACAGGCGCACGGCCTCGTACCCGGCGACGCTGTCGGCAGAGGCCTGCGCCAGAGGCTGGTCGGGCAGCGTCAGTGGTGGGACCGGGAAGAGGTGCTCGCCGCGCACCCTCAGGGCTTCCCGGCTCGTCACGAGGACCTTGAGTCGAGAGCACCGCTCGAGGAGATCGACGATCCCTTCCGCAGCGGCCACCACCTGCTCGAGGTTGTCGATCAGCAGCAGCATGTGCTTGTCGCGCAGCTCGAGCGCCAACGCCTCGAGCGGCGGCTCGTCGCCTCGCTGGCTCACGCCGACGCAGCGGGCGATGGCCGCAAACGCGGTCGCCGGCTGCCGGACCGAGGACACGTCGATGACGAACACACCGCCCTCGAACCGGTCGATCTGGTCCGCCGCCGCCTGGAGGGCCAGCCGGGTCTTGCCGATGCCGCCGGGACCGGTGAGCGTGAGCAGCCGGACCCCGTCCGCGTCCAGCAGGTCGCGGAGCGAGGCCAGCTGCGCTTCGCGGCCGAGGAACTCCGACGTCTGGGCGGGAAGGTTGTTCGGCCGCTGCGTGAGCGTCACGAGCGGTGGAAAGTCGAACTGGAGCGCCGGATGGACGAGCTGGAAGATCCGCTCGGGCCGAGAGAGGTCCTTCAGCCGGTGCTCGCCGAGGTCGCGAAGGCTCGCCTCGGCGGGCAGGTCACCCTCCGCGAGCTCGGCGGCCGGTGCAGAAAGGAGCACCTGTCCTCCGTGGCCCGCGGCCATGATCCGGGCGGCGCGGTTCACGGAGGAGCCGAAGAAATCGTCGGCCCGCTGCTGAGCAGGACCGACATGGATGCCCATTCGGACACGCAGTGGGCCGGTTTCGCCCCATGCCTCCTCGGTCAACCGGCGCTGCCCCTCGAGACACGCCAGCACCCCGTCGGAGGGCGACGAGAACACGGCCATCAGCCCGTCACCCGTGATCTTGACGACGGTCCCTCGAGCGCCATCGACGGCCGCCCGCAGGATCGCGTCGTGACGCTCCATCGCGCCGGTCATCGCGTCGGGAAACCGCTCCCACATACGAGTGCTCGACTCGAGATCGGCGAAGACGAACGTAAAGCTGTCGGACGGGGCCTCGGTCATGACGGGTCGAGTGTAGGCGGGGCCCGGCGGCTGGTCGCGAAGGCTCGGCTCGGGACTATGCTCGGGTGATGCCGACCTTGGCCGTCGTCGGGGCGGGGCCGAAGGGGATCGCGATCGCCGCCAAGGCGCGTGCGCTCTCTGCGGCCGGTTTGGAGGCGCCTCGCGTGGTCCTGGTCGACCGAAACACGCTCGCCGGGAACTGGAGCGGAAAGCAGGGCTACACCAGCGGCCTCTTGCCGCTCGGAACGCCACCAGAGAAGGACGTTGGCTTCCCGTACGCAGCCAGCTGGGGATCGGCGTCGTCTGCTGTCACCGCGGCGATGGCGAGCTACAGCTGGCAGCGGCACCTAACGGAGCGCGGCGCCTACGCCGACTGGGTCGATCGCGGCCGGCTGCGCCCCACGCATCGCCAGTGGAGCGCGTACTTGTGCGACGTCGCCGAGCGAGCCGAGGCCGAGATCGTCCGTGGCGAGGTCGTGGGGCTCGAGGTCGGCGAGAACGGGTCCTGGACGCTGAGGATCGAGCCGGGTGAGGCCGTCAACGCCGAGGGCGTTGTCATCACCGGGAGCGGACCACCGATCACGGTGGCCGGTCAGCCGCACGACCACCCCCGCGTGCTCGACGGGCGGAACTACTGGCTCCACGAACGGATGCTCAAGAAGGGCATTGCCCAGAGCGTGTGCGTCATCGGCAGCGGGGAGACGGCGGCCTCGGTCGTCATCAGCCTCCTGAAGAAGGCGCACAGAAGATCGACCGTCGACGTTCTGACCAGCCGCGGAGTCCTCTACTCGCGCGGCGAGAGCTACGACGAGAACCGGTTCTATTCCGACCCCGGCGAGTGGTCACGACTGGCGGAGTGGCACCGCCGTGAGTTCCTCGAGCGAACGGACCGCGGCGTGTTCTCGCTGCAGGCCGAGGCGACCCTGCGGCAATCGCGGGGCTTCCGTACCCTGGCCGGACGGGCAGCGTCGATCGAAGCGGGCGATCGTCAGGTGATCGTGACGATCGAGTACGGCGACGAGGTGGAGCGCGTGGCCTACGACCTTGTCGTCGTTGCGATCGGGTTCAACGGTCGCTGGTTCGAACAGCTGCTCGACGCCGAAGCGCGCGGCCGGCTCGAGGAGGCGCTTGACGGAGCCGCGCCAGAAGGCCGCATCGACGTCGATCTCTCGATCGCCGGCGTGAGCCCGCCGCTCCACCTTCCGGTGCTGGCCGGGCTCGCCCAGGGGCCGGGCTTTCCGAACCTGAGCTGCCTGGGCCTTCTGAGCGACCGCATTCTCCGCCGCTACGTCCCGCTGGAACGGCCCTCGCCCCACGTTGTGTCCGAGAGGAGGGAGCTTGTCTGAGACACCCGACGAGGTATGGGAGCGCGACGACTGCGTCCGTCGCACGGTGGTGCTGCCGACCGAGCTGGCCGAGCGGCTTGCCGACGAGGCCGAACGCCGTGGCGTGTCGGTCAGTGACCTGCTTGCCGAGTACGCGGACGATGGTTTGGAAAGGGAGAGCACCAGAGAAGGCTGACGCTCGAGCCGTGTTACTTCCGCGCGCGCTGCGACGGAGGACGACGATAGCTAGGCTCTCGACATGCCGGCCTGGTTGCCACCGTTGGCGGGCGCGACCCTCACGCTTCTGCTCCTCAACGCCGCCTGGCTCGCGCAGCGGATGCGGCGACGCGCGGAGGAGTGGCCCCGGCGGTTCGCGCGGGAGCTGCGCCGCTGGGACGGTCGCGTACCGGAGGACCTCCGGCGGCCGTACTAGGCCGCGAGCGAGCCCGTCGCCTGCTCGAGGCGGGTGAGATCCAGTGTCGGGCGCTCAGGTCGTAGGCGCGTAGCCGCGGACGTAGTCGACGACGAACTCTTTCGGATACTCGCCGGCCCGGCGGTCGACGCTGGCGGGTGGGAACTCGTAGATGCCGAGCATGAGCTGCACGGGGTAGGCCGGCGACTGCTCGACCCGCTTGACGAGCGCGCCGTCGACGAAGAACTCGACCCGGTCCGGATGCCAGTCGGCGGCGTAGACGTGGAACTCCCGGGCGTCGATGGGAATCGCCTCCCTCGAGAAGTCGTCGCTGATGCGCGGGTCGCCGAAGGGGTGGACGCCGACCCCGACGGCCGCCTCGTCCGGGCCGACGTCGCGTCCGAAGATCTCGCAGACGCAGATCTCCGCCGAGCGCTCGGGCTCGTCCTCGTAGCCGATCATCCAGAGCGCGGCCATCGTGTCGGGATCGGCACTGGCCCTGGCGCGCAGCTCGATCCGGCCGTATCGCGGCGTGTAGAGGCGGACGTCCGGCTGCTCCTCCCGTACCACCGCTTCCGGGTTGAAGCGGTGCTGCCCGATCGCGCTGCCGAGCGGGCCGGCGAGCTCTCCGGTCTGCAGCGACGAGACCCGGACGTCGCCGTCGAGCTCGGGGCACCAGGGCTCCTGGTCGGCTTCGATCAGCAGGCGGAGCACGCCGCCGCCGACCTCGTACCGCGCTGCGGCACGCGCGCGGCTGCTCCAGTGGGGCAGGTAGTACGGCAGCCAGCGGCCGACGTCGAGCCGGTCCCCGGCGAACGAGTCGTCGAAGACCGGGTCGCCGAGCATCCCCGGCGAGCCTACTCGAGAAGCCGTCGGATCAGCGCGAGGTAGTCGAGCAGGCTGCGCGCGCTCAGGAAATGGTCTCGAACCCGAGCGTGCGCGTTGCGACCGATCTCCTCGGCCCGTTCCAGATCGCTCACGAGGCCGGTGACCGCCTTCCCGAACGCCTCGAGGTCGTGCGGGTCCTCGAGGACGATGCCGCTCTCCCCGTCGAGGATCTGCTCCTGGATCCCGCCGACCCTGGATGCGACGACCGGCCGCGCCTTCCACATCGCCTCCGCGACGGTGAGTCCGAATCCCTCCGCGATGCTCTTCTGCGCCACCAGCCGGGCGTGGCGCTGGAGCGCGTTCACCATGACGGCGTTCTCGTCGAGGTCGTCGAGCGGCAGCGTCGCCAGGTGCACGCGGCGCCGCGGCTCTGCGGGTAGGCGCGAGCGTGCGTCGATGGAGGCCTGGAGGATCTCCATGCCCTCCGGGTCGTCGGCGACGGCCTCGATCGCCGGCCCGGCGTAGAGGAGATGGGCGCCGGTTTCGGCGGCCACGTGCTCGCCGAAGCCGCGGATCACGCCGACCGGGTCCTTCAGCGCGTCCCAGCGCGAGACCTGCACCACGAGCGGCATCTCGGCCTGGACGGGCTCGTCCTCGACGACGCCCGCCCGCCGCTCGACGCGGGCAGGCGTTCCGTCCTGGCGGCGGAACGTGACAGCGGCGCTCTCGCCGGCGACCAGGCCGCTCGCCTGCAGCACGGCGAGGACGGTCTCCGGCTCGAGGTCCTGGTTCTTGGGGGTGAACACGTCGATCGTCGGCGTGATGATCGCGACGCGGCCCCGGTCGAGCCCCTCCCACACGAACGCTTCGCGGGAGAACACCAGGGCGTCCGCGTCGCGGACGTAGGGCAGCAGAAAGCCCCAGGCTTCACGCACGAGGTCGTTCGGCTCGTCGACGCCGACGTGGCAGCGCCAGATCACTGCGGCCGCGACCGAGCGGAGCGCAGGGACCATCCCGGCCGGCTGGGGGTCGTGGAGGAGCACGACGTCGCCGTCACGGACCCGCGGGGTGAAGTCCGCCAGGTTGGAGGCGATCACCTCTTCGTAGACGCGCCGCGCCTCGCCGTCGAGCGCGCCCCCGTCGCCGGGCGAGCCGTGCAGGAGGTTGTGGATCCGCTTCGTGACGTCGAAGAATTCGGGGCCCGCGTCGATCACGACCCAGCGCGCGTCGACGCCGATGCCACGGGCGTAGCCGATGAGCGGCCGCAGCAGCTCCACGACTCCGCCTCCTCTGGCGGTCGAGTTCACGTTCCAGACGATCCGGCCGTCCAGCAGCTCGCGCGCCTCGCCCGACGCGCGGCGCAACTCCTCGAAACGCTCGTGGGGCAGAACGCCCCGGAACTGCTCCAGGTCTCTGAGCGGAACGTCGATCTCCCGAGGCATCCTTTCCTGCCTTTCCGGTTCGGGACGTATGTTGCACGGTGGCCGGCCGTCGAACGTGGAGGTGAGGCTTGGGCTCGATCGCGTCATGGCTGATCGACATGGACGGCGTGCTCGTGAGGGAGCAGCTTCCGATCCCCGGCGCCGCTGGTTTCCTCGAGCGGCTCCGAGAACGAGGCGATTCGTTCCTCGTGCTGACGAACAACTCGATGTACACGCCGCGCGATCTCTCGGCGCGGCTGCGGAGGAGCGGGCTCGAGGTGCCCGAGGAGTCGATCTGGACGTCTGCGCTGGCGACGGCGAACCTGCTTGACAGCCAGCGCCCCGGCGGCACGGCGTTCGTGGTCGGCGAGGCCGGGCTGACGACGGCCCTGCACCAGGTCGGCTACACGCTCACCGACGACGATCCTGACTACGTCGTCCTCGGCGAGACCCGCACGTACAGCTTCGACCGGATCACGCTCGCGATCCGGCTCGTTCTCGGCGGCGCACGCTTCATCGCGACGAACCCCGACGCGACGGGGCCGACACCCGGCGGCCCCGTGCCGGGAACCGGATCCGTCGCGGCGCTGATCAGGCGCGCCACAGGGGTCGCGCCGTACTTCGTCGGCAAGCCGAACCCGCTGATGATGCGGTACGCGCTGAACGCGATCGGCGCCCACTCCGAGACGACCGCGATGATCGGAGACCGGATGGATACGGACATCGTGGCCGGGCTCGAGGCGGGGATGTACACGGTGCTCGTCCTCACGGGACTGACGACCCGTGGCGAGATCGACGGCTTCCCGTACCGGCCCGCGCGCGTCGTCGAGTCGGTCGCAGATCTGCTCGCCGAGCTGGAGGACGAGGCGGTCGCCCGGGTGGCGCGGGAATGAGGCGACACACGAGCGGCTTTGCGCCGTTCCGCATACTTCGCTAGTCGAACGGAAGCTCGCAACGGTTGTGTTCGTCGACCTCGTCGGCTCGACGGCACTTGTCGCCGCATCGGATCCCGAGGTCGTCCGCCGGCGCGTGACGCAGTTCTTCGAGCTCGTCTCCCGCAGCATCGAAGCGCACGGCGGCACCGTGGAGGCGTTTGCCGGTGACGCCGTGATGGCGGCGTTCGGCATCCCGCTCGCGCACGAGGACGATGCCGAGCGAGCGCTCCGCTCCGCCCTCGAGATCCGCGCAGCCGTCGCCGGGCTCGGAGTCGAATGCCGCATCGGCGTCGAGGCCGGGGAAGTGCTCTCCGAGGAGACGGAGCTGACGCTTGCAACCGGGCGGGCAGTGAACCTGGCTGCGCGCCTTCAGCAGAGCGCCGAGCCGAACGAGATTCTCGTCGGCGCAGCCGCCCACCGGCTCGCGGCGCACGCGTTCGAGCTGGAGGCCGCGGGCACCAGGAGCCTGCGCGGCTTCTCCGACCCCGTCCCGGCCTGGCGCGCGGTGTCCATGTCGACACGCGAAGGGCCTCCGGTCGGCCTGCTCTCCGGCCCGCTGGTCGGGCGCGACGTGGAGCTCGCACTGCTCCGAAACACCCTTGCGCGGACGGTGCGCGACCGCCGCGCGCACCTGGTCACGATCTACGGCGAGCCCGGTGTGGGGAAGAGCCGCCTCGCGCGCGATTTCGTCGCGGGGCTCGAGGACGCCACGGTGCTCGTCGGCCGCTGCCTCCCCTACGGCGAGGGGATCACGTACTGGCCGCTCGCCGAGATGATCAAATCCTCGGCGGGCGTCGCCGACAACGACGCTCCCGAAGAGGCCCGCGAGAAGCTGCTCGCCTTCAGCGGGGACGACGCCGTCGCCGAGTTGCTCGCGCTCGTGTCCGGCGTGGTGGAGACGAGCGAGACCGACCGCACCAGCGAGGAGATCGCCTGGGCCGTGCGCGGGTGGGTCGAGCGCGTCGCCGCGACCGGGCCGCTCGTTCTCGGCTTCGAGGACGTCCACTGGTCCGAGGAGCCGCTCCTGGGGCTGGTCGAGCACCTCGCGCAATGGGTGCGTGACACACCGCTCCTCATCCTCTGCCTCGCCCGGCCGGAGCTGCTCGAGGCCAACCCGCACTGGGGCGGCGGGCGCGTGCGTGGCGCGACGATCGAGCTCGGTGCGCTGTCCCACGAGGACGCCGGTGAGCTCGTCGACGCTCTCCTCACCGAGGCGAACCTCTCTGCGGACCTGCGCGGCGACGTCCTTGCGAAGGCGGAGGGCAACCCGCTCTTCGTCGAGGAGACCGTCCGCATGCTTGCCGACGGCTCCGAGGGGGTTCCGATCCCCGACACCGTCCAGGCACTGATCGCGGCGCGCATCGACGGGCTCCCGCGCGAGGAGAAGGTCGTGCTCCAGCGGGCCGCCGTGGTCGGCCGTGTGTTCTGGAGGGGCGCGATTGCGCAGCTCTCGAGCGAGATCGACGACGTCGACCAGGTGCTCGACGGGCTGCTGCTCCGCGACTTTCTCGTCCAGGAGGCGCGTTCGTCGATCAGCGGCGAGCAGGCGTTTCGCTTCAAGCACATCCTGATCCGCGAGATCGCCTACTCGGGGCTCACGAAGCTCGCCCGCGCCACGCTTCACGAGGAGTTCGCCGCGTGGCTGCACGGGCGGGGAGTGGAGGAGCTGGTCGAGATCCGCGCGTACCACCTCGACCGGGCGGTCGTCCTGCGGACCGAACTCGACGGCACGGCGCCGCAGGAGCTCGTCGGCGACGCCGCGGCGGCGCTCGAAGTGGCCGGCACGAGAGCGCTCGCGCGGGAAGCGAACCGATCCGGCCGTCACCTGCTGCAGCGGTCCGCCGAGCTCGAGCCGACGTTGGAACGGCGGTACCAGGCCGCGCGGGCCGCTTGGCGCCTGGACGACATCCCGGCGGTCTCGGTGGAAATGGAGCGCGTTCGGGGCGACGCCCACGAGGCGGGCAACCGCAGGATCGAGGGCCGCGCGCTGATTGTTCTGGGCGAAGTCACGGCCTTCCGTGACTCCGACTCGCCTGGGTCTCGGAGAATCATCGAGGAAGGGCTCTCCCTCCTCGAGCCCGACGATTTCATCGGCCGGTTCGACGCGCTCAGGCAGCTGTCCACGCTTGCCAGGTGGGTAGGCGACTGGCCGGGAGCTCGC
>JBKPAM010000080.1:0-45867 GCA_046726435.1 Actinomycetota bacterium | reverse complement strand
CCGCGCGATCCTGCTGATCTCGCTCGAGCTGGACGAGATCCTCTCGCTCTCCGACCGGATCCTCGTGATGTACGAGGGGCGGATCGTCGGCGAGCACACGCCCGGCACGACGGAGGAGGAGATCGGGCTCGAGATGCTGGGCGGGCGGCGCAAGGAACCGGCGGCCGCATGATGAGACGCCGTCTAGGCGGGGTCGGCCTCTGAGCGAGCCTCTCGCCCCTCAGCACGGCTCGCAGCCGGAGGACATCGCCGAGGCGCCGCCGGCGACCGTCGCCTCTCGGCTCGCGGCCTGGCAGCGCGCGGGCGGCGTCGCGGTGCCAGTCTTCACCGCGGTCGTCGCCTTCCTGATCGGCGGCCTGCTCGTCCTTGCGACCGGGCACAACCCGTTCCAGGCCTACTGGGACATCGTCAACGGCGCTGGGTTGAACTGGCTCGCCCATCCGACCACCACCGACGTCTCCAACACCGCCGCGTACAACTTCAGCCAGACGCTGCTCCAGACGACGACGCTGATCCTGACCGGGCTCGCCGTCGCGTTCGCGTTCCGCTGCGGCATGTTCAACATCGGCGGCAACGGCCAGTACCTCGTCGGCCTCTACTGCGCGAACTGGGTCGGCGTCTCGTTCGTGAGCCTGACCCGCCCGGCCCACGTCTTGCTCGGCATCGCGGCCGCCGCGGCGGCCGGGGCGGTCTGGGCCGGGATCGCCGGCTTCCTCAAGGCGACCGTCGGGGCGCACGAGGTGATCACCACGATCATGCTCAACTGGATCGCCTACTGGATCGGCAACTACATCTTCCAGCAAGGCGGGCCGCTCCAGGGGGCACAGAACAAGCCGCTCGACATCCCGATCTCTGGCGACGTCGCGCACAGTGCGACGCTTCCCGTCTTCTGGGGCAGCGCCGACCTGCAGGGCCTCCACATCGGCTTCTTCTTCGCCCTCGCCGCGCTCGTGGTCTTCTGGCTGATCCTCAGCCGCACGACGCTCGGCTACGAGGTCCGCGCGGTCGGCTACAACCCGGACGCCGCTGCCTACGGCGGGATCAAGGTCCGCGTCAACTACATCCGCGCGATGGCGATCTCCGGCGCGTTCGCGGGCCTCGCCGGCGGGCTCGACATGCTGGGCTACCTGCACCACTACGGCACGTCCGACGTGCAGGCGTCGTCGATCGGCTTCCTCGGAATCGCCGTGGCGCTGCTCGGACGGAACACCGCCGTGGGAGTGGGCCTGGCGGCGTTCCTCTTCGGTGGGCTGCTCTACGGCACGACGCACGGGCTGCAGTCGGGCACGATCGACCCGAGCCTCGCGGGCCACCTGACCGAGATGATCCAGGGGCTCGTCGTGCTCTTCGTAGGGGCCGACGTGCTGATCCTGGCCGTCTGGAACCAGCGGAAACGGCTACGGCGTGAGCGCCTACGCGGGCGGGCAGCGGCGGAGGCGGCCTCGTGAGCACGCTACGCGTTCGGCAAGAACCCTGCCCGTTCAGGACTCGCCTGCGTGATCGAGCCCGCACAAAGTTGGTGCGAGGGTCGTGAGTACGTACGTAGGAACCCTCGGCCGGTCGCGGCTCTGGGACTCGAAGACCGTCGGGACGGTGGGGATCGTGCTCGGCGTGCTCGCATTCGTGCTGGCCATTCCGCCGGTCACCACGCGCTCCGCCGTCTGGCCGGTCGTCGTCGGGATCTTTGCCATCCTCTTCGGCCTCGTCGCGGTCGCGCGGGGCGGGGGCCGCGTGGGAGCCGGAGCCGTCGCGGCCGGGATCGCCGGGACCGCGCTCGCGCTCGTCGCCATGCAGTCGAGCATCGCGAACCTCGACCAGGTCTTCACCGCGAGCCTGATCGCCTCGATGCTCGTCTTCGCGACCCCGCTCACCTTCGCGGCGATCGGCGGCATGTTCTCCGAGCGCTCGGGCGTCGTGAACATCGGCCTCGAGGGGATGATGCTGATGGGCGCCTTCTGGGGGATCTGGGGCGCCGACAAGACGGGCAGCTGGGTCTGGGGCATCCTGATCGCGATGGTCGCGGGCGGGTCGCTGGCGCTCGTCCACGCGTTCTTCTCGATCCACCTGCGCGCCGACCAGATCGTGGGCGGGACGGCGGTGAACTTCCTCGCGCTGGGAATCACGGGCTACTTCTTCGTCCAGCTCTACCACGGTCAGAACGTGCCGCCCGACGTCTCGCAGATCCCGAACATCAACCTCACGAAGGAGTCGAGCATGTCCTTCTTCGCGGACTCGATCGGTCACCTGAGCCTGATGATCTGGGCGGCGATCATCCTCGTCCCGCTCTCGTACATCGTCATGTTCAAGACGCCGGTCGGCCTCCGCATCCGCGCCTGCGGCGAGCATCCGCGGGCGGCCGACACGGTCGGGATCAACGTGTACGCGGTGCGCTACGCCTCGGTCGTGACGTCGGGTGTGCTGGCCTCCCTCGGCGGCGCGTACCTGTCCATCGGCTTCGTGGGGAGCTTCAACGAGAACATGACCGCCGGCCGCGGGTTCATCGCCCTTGCCGCGCTGATCTTCGGGAACTGGCGGCCCTTCGGCGCCTTCAGCGCGGCGCTCCTGTTCGGCTTCTCGACGGCGCTCGCCTTCCGCCTGCCGGTGTACTCCTCGAACGCTGCGACGCTCTTCCAGGCCCTGCCCTACGTCCTCACGCTGATCGCGGTCGCCGGTGTGATCGGCCGCACGATTCCACCCGCTGCCGTTGGAAGGCCTTACAAGAAGCAGTAGCGCACCGGCGCGGAACGGAGCGGCGCGGGGCTCGGTCCTGCTCGGGCTGCTCGGCCTCGCGGTGCCCGTGGTCGCGTTCGTGGCCGCGCGCCGGCTCGAGCAGGTCTCGCTTCTCCAGGCCACCACGGCGACCTGCGCATCGGCCGTCCTGGGCCTGGCTGCGGTGCTGCTCGCACGCCGCGGGAGGCGCAACATCGAGCGGACGCTCGGCCGGCTCGGCGGCGAGGGAACGGCCCGCGTTGGGCGGCTGCTGGGCCTGATCTCGCTGTGCGTCGGCCTCACGGCGGCTCTCGCGCTCGGCGTCTATGCCCTGCTGAACTACTTCGGGTAAGGCGCCGCTTGCCGGCGCCGCTTCAGGGCGCACAGGCTTTGCCTGTGAGCCCGTCTGAACCGACCGGTCGAACCGCCGCGATTTCCGCAGGTCGGCGTCTCGGAAACTACAATCGGGCTCTCCGGTGTTCGAGATCGGTAACAGCCTGCGCGAGGCTCGCGTCCGCCAGCAGCTCGAGCTGAGCGAGGTCGAGCTGGCGACGAAGATCAGGTCGCGCTACCTGCGTGCCCTCGAGGAGGAGAACTTCGAGAGCCTCCCGGCCCAGACCTACGTCAAGGGCTTCCTGCGCACGTACGCCGACTACCTCGGGCTCGACGGGCAGCTCTACGTCGACGAGTTCAACTCCCGCTACGGCGACGAGGAGCAGCGCGAGCCCGTTGTCGCACGCCGAGTCTCGCCGGTCGGTAGGCAACACCGACGGCTGGAACGGCGCTGGGTCGCGTTCGCCCTTGCCGGGATCGCGGCGGTCGTCGTGGTCGTGATCGCGGCGTGGAGGTTCGGCGGCAACAGCAACGAGCCGATCCCGAACCTCGCCACGACCACCACGACCGCGGCCAAGAAGCCTAAGCCGGCGAGGCCCGTCGTCCCGAAGCCCGCGAAGCCGGCGAGGCCGGTGACCTTTCACATCTACCTGCGCGCCTCGCGCGGGAACTGCTGGATGGACGTCCGCAACCGGTCCTCCAGCGGCCGCAGCCGCTTCACGGGGACGGTCGAGCTCGGGCAGGCAAAGCTGTTCTACGCGCGGCGGCTCTCGATCAACTTCGGCGCGCCCGCCAACTTGTCGATCGTCTACAACGGCAAGCTCGTGAGCATCACGCGCGGCGGCATCTACCTGTTCACCCCGCGGGGCTACACGCGGACCGCTTGAGCCGCCCGCGCGGCTTCGTCGTCGTCACCGGCAGCGAGCTCGTCCGCGGCGATCGCACCGACCTCGACGGGCCCTTTCTCGCGGCGGAGCTGCTGCGTCTGGGTCTCGAGCCGGCGCGAATCGCGATCGTCGGCGACGAGCCCTCCGAGCTGGAGGCGGCGCTGCGCGAGGGGCTGGAGGCCGACCTCTGCCTCGTCTCGGGTGGGCTCGGGCCGACCCACGACGACCGGACGGTCGAGCTCGTCGCGCGCGTGGCCGGACGGGGGCTCGTGGTCGACGAGAAGCTCGAGAGCGAGATCGAGTCGATCTCGAGGGCGATCGCGGAGCGGCTCAGGCGTCCCTACGCCGACTTCGCCGCGGGCGTGCGCAAGCAGGCGACTCTGCCCGAGGGAGCGGTCGTGCTCGGGATCGCCGGGACCGCCCCGGGGCTCGCGCTCGAGACGGAGCGCGGAGCGGTCGTGGTGCTCCCCGGGCCTCCCGCCGAGCTCCGCCGGCTCTGGCCGCAGGCGCTCCAGACGGCGGCGGTGCAGGCGGTGCTCTCGCGCGCGCGTGAACCCGAGCGGCGGGTGTTGCGCTTCTACGGCGCGAGCGAGTCGGAGATTGCCCGGGTGCTCGCGGAGAGCGGGGGAGAGGGCGACGGCGTGACCGCGACCATTTGCGCCCGGGACTTCGAGATTCATGTCGACCTGTTTGCCGATGACAACGGCCGCGGTCGCGCCGACGAGCTGGCTGCGCAGCTGCGTGAGCGCGCCGGCCGGTACCTGTTCGCCGAGGACGAGCGCCCGGTGGAGGAGCTCGTGCTCGGGGCCTGTCGCAAGCGCGGGTGGACGCTGGCGACCGCGGAATCGTCCACGGGCGGCCTCGTCGCGGCGCGGCTGACGTCGGTTCCCGGCTCGAGCGACGTGTTCCTCGGGGCGGTCGTCGCCTATGCGAACGTGGTCAAGGCACAGGAGCTGGACGTGCCGGTGGACGTGCTGGAGCGCCACGGAGCTGTCTCCGCGGAGGCGGCCGCGGCGATGGCGGCGGGGGCGCGGGCACGCCTCGGTGCGGACGTCGCGGTGGCGGTGACGGGGATCGCCGGGCCGGGCGGCGGCTCTGATGAGAAGCCGGTCGGCCTGGTTTACCTCAATGCGCAGTCTCCCGAGGGAGGCAGCGCGCGCGAGCTCAACTTGCCGGGCACGCGGGAAGCCGTGCGCGGCCGCGCCACCGCAGCGGCTCTGCACCTCATGCGCACACTCTTGGCACAAAGTCGTGACGAAGACGCGTGAATCTTCCTGCTAGCTTCGGGGGTGATGAGCGGGTACGCCTCTTCTGTGCGCTGCAGCTCCCTGCAGAGACCATGGAGCGCCTGGTCTCGTGGCAGCAGGAGGCCTTCACCCGCGTGGCGGAGGTGCGGGTGCTCCCGGCAGGCAACCTGCACGTCACGCTCGCGTTCCTCGGACACCGTCCCGTTGGGGAGCTCGAGGCCATCGTCGGCGCTCTGCGGGAGGCGTCCTCGCGCGTTGGGCGGCCGCGCCTCTCGCTGCGCGGCTACCGCGAGACGCGCAGCGTCGGCATGCTCACCTTCGACGACGAGGACGGGCGCGCGACGGCGCTGGCGGCCGACCTCCACGAGCGTCTCGCGGCGCTCGGCGTCTACGAGCCCGAGCGCCGCAGGTGGCTTCCGCACGTGACGGTGCTGCGCTTCCGGGAGCGTCCGCGGCTGCGGCCGGCCCTGCCGGAACTTGAGCCGTTCGTGACGTCCGACGCTGCTGCTTACCTGTCCCGGCTACGCCCCGGTGGGGCGCAATACGAAGTTCTCGAATCCGTCGCAGTGGGAGGGAGATAAGTGGACCGCGAGCAGGCTCTCGACACCGCGCTCGGCCAGATCGAGCGCCAGTTCGGCAAGGGCTCGGTGATGCGCATGAACGACCGGGCCCAGGTTGCGATCGGCGCCGTTTCGACGGGCTCGCTCTCGCTCGACCTCGCGCTCGGGATCGGCGGCCTGCCGCGCGGCCGCATCGTCGAGATCTTCGGCCCCGAGTCGTCGGGGAAGACGACGCTCGTCTACCACGTGATCGCGGAGGCCCAGCGCCGCGGCGGGATCTGCGCGTTCATCGACGCCGAGCACGCGATGGACCCGACCTACGCGAAGAAGATCGGCGTGAACATCGACGACCTGCTCGTCTCGCAGCCCGACACCGGCGAGCAGGCGCTCGAGATCGCGGAGCTGCTGATCCGCTCGGGCGCGCTCGACGTCGTTGCGGTCGACTCGGTCGCCGCGCTGACGCCGAAGGCCGAGATCGAGGGGGAGATGGGCGACTCCCACGTCGGCCTCCAGGCGCGGCTGATGAGCCAGGCCCTGCGGAAGCTCGCGGGCACGCTCAACCGAACCGACACCATCTGCCTCTTCACCAACCAGCTCCGCGAGAAGATCGGCGTCATGTTCGGCAACCCCGAGACGACTCCGGGCGGCCGGGCGCTGAAGTTCTACTCGTCCGTCCGCCTCGACATCCGGCGGATCG
Organism: Actinomycetota bacterium; assembly: GCA_046726435.1. Lineage (GTDB taxonomy): Bacteria > Actinomycetota > Thermoleophilia > Gaiellales > Gaiellaceae > AC-32. The sequence continues at coordinate 39,434 of JBKPAM010000080.1, read as the reverse complement.
AGACGCTCAAGGACGGCGTCGAGGCCTTCGGCAACCGCGTGCGCGTAAAGGTGGTGAAGAACAAGGTCGCGCCGCCGTTCAAGCAGGCCGAGTTCGACATCATCTACGGCGCCGGGATCTCGTGGGAAGGCACGGTGCTGGACGCCGCGCTGGAGCGCAAGATCGTCCAGAAGTCGGGCTCGTACTTCAGCTTCGAGGAGGAGCGGCTGGGCCAGGGCCGGCAGAACGCGACGGCGTTCCTACGGGAGCACCCGGACGTGACCCAGCAGGTGCTACAGCGGATCCAGGCGCTCGCCGGCCCGGAGCAGGTCGTCTCGGCGCGGCTGCTGCCGGAGGCCGGTGCCGAGAGGAACGGCAAGTCGCCCGCGAAGGCCTCGGAGGACGCAAAGCCCGGCGCCGGGGTCTCAGCCAAGGCGTAGGTGACGCCGGCGGAACCGGGGACCGATCGCGAGGCCGACCCTCGGCGGACCGAGGCGCTCGAGCTCGCGAAGCGGGCGCTGGCGCGGCGCGAGCACACGCAACGCAGCCTGCTCGAGAAGCTCTGTCGAGCGGGCGTGTCGGCCGAGCATGCGGAGGCGGTCGCCGAGGAGCTCACCCGGGCAGGGTTGCTCGACGAGGGCCGCTTTGCGCACGAGCGGGCGCGCGTCCTCGCCGAGCGCGGCAAGGGAGACGCCGCGATCCGCTTCGAGCTCGACCGGGCCGGGGTCGAAGCCCCGGAAGTCGAGGCGGCGCTGGCGGCTCTCGACCCCGAGCGAGAGCGGGCCGCCCGGCTCGTCGACCGGCGCGGGGCGACGCCTGCGACCGCCCGTCTCCTTGCGAGCAGGGGCTTCGACGAGGACGTCGTGGCGGCGATCGTTGCGCGAGAGCCCTGAGCGGCGTTAGGATGTGAGGGCTCATTCGACATTTTGCCTGCATCTACACGTGTTTCCGAATCGGACGTGACCTTCGACACAGACCATGACCAGCGCAAGGGAGGCGAGTTAGCAGCGGCGGTGACGTGAACCGCCGGCGGGGCACGCGCGCCTCGCCAACCCGATTCAGAGCATGTCCCGGTGCAAGCGGTGCCGCAATGAGCACCGCGTTCAGGCGCGGACACCAGTTCCCGGCCGAGCCCCTGGCTCGACCCCAAGCAGGGAGCGCGCATGGTCGTCGTCATCGGGATCGTCATCGGGATCGCAGTCGGAGCGGGCTTCGCCTTTCTCTCGCTCTACGCATTCGCCGGCTCGCGGCTCGCGGCGGCTCGTCGCACGCGGCAGCTCCTCCTGACCGAGGCGAAGCGCGAGGCAGAGGCGCTCAGGCGTGAAGCCCAGATCGAGGCACGTGAGGAATCGGTGCGCCTCCGCGGCGACGTCGAGCGCGAAGTCGCAGCCCGTCGCGCGGAGATCCTCGCGATCGAGGAGCGCGTCCTCGCGAAGGAAGATGACATCGACCGGAAGCTGACGGAGCTCGGCCGCCGTGAGCAGGGCGTCGCCGACCGCGAGGTGCACACGAAGCAGCTCCAGGAAGAGCTCAAGGAGGCGCGTACCGCCCAGCTGGCCGAGCTCGAGCACATCTCGGGGATGACGGCCAACGAGGCGAAGGCGCACCTCCTCGAGCGCTCCGAGGAGCTGATCCGCCACGAGCTCGCTCGCCGCGTGCGCCAGGCGGAGGAGGAGGCGCGTGGCGAGGCCAAGCGGCGTGCCCGGAACCTCGTTGCCGACGCGCTCCAGCGGGTCGCCGCGAACCACGCCTCGGAGACGACGGTCTCGCTGATCGAGCTTCCGTCCGACGACATGAAGGGCAGGATCATCGGCCGGGAGGGCCGAAACATCCGCTCGCTCGAGCACCTAACGGGTGTCGACGTGATCATCGACGACACGCCTCAGGCCGTCGTGCTCTCGTCCTTCGACGGCATTCGTCGCGAGGTCGCGAGGCTGACGCTGACGAAGCTGATCGAAGACGGCCGCATCCATCCGGCGCGGATCGAGGAGATGTACTACCAGTCGAAGGCCGAGATCGAGGACACGATCCGTCAGGCGGGCGAGCAGGCCGTCTTCGAGGCGAACTGCGGGGACGTCAACGAGGAGCTGGTGAAGATCCTCGGACGGCTTCGCTTCCGCACGAGCTACGGGCAGAACGTGCTCAAGCACACGCTCGAGGTCGTGCACCTCGCCGGAATCATGGCCGCGGAGCTGGAGGCCAGCGTCAAGACGGCGCGCCGCGCGGCGCTGCTGCACGACCTCGGCAAGGCGCTCACGCACGAGATGGAGGGCTCGCACGCGCTGCTCTCGGCTCAGTACGCGCGCCGCTACGGCGAGTCGCCTGCCGTCGTGCACGCGATCGAGGCCCACCACTACGAGGTCGAGCCGCAGACCGTCGAGGCGGTGCTGCTGATCGCGGCGGATGCGATCTCCGCCTCGCGGCCAGGAGCGCGCGGGGAGAGCCTGGAGCACTACATCAAGCGGCTCGAGGCGCTCGAGGAGGTCGCTGGGAGGCACAACGGCGTCGAGAAGGTCTACGCACTCCAGGCGGGGCGCGAGATTCGCGTGATCGTCAAGCCGAAGGAGGTCGACGACGACGCGGCGGTGCTGCTCTCCCACGAGATCGCGCGCGAGATCGAGGACCAGCTCGAGTACCCGGGCCAGATCAAGGTGACGGTGATCCGGGAGTCGCGCGCCGTCGAGTACGCGAAGTGACGGCCGCAGAGCCGCAGCTCTACGGCGAGTTCGCGCCCTGGTTCCACCTCCTGACCGCGCCGCCCGACTACGCCAAGGAGGCCGAGCTCTACCGGCGGCTGCTGGTGGAGGCCGGCGACGGCCCGGTCCATACGGTGCTCGAGCTTGGCAGCGGCGGCGGCAACAACGCCTCGCACATGAAGGCCCACTTCGAGCTCACGCTCGTCGACCGCTCGCCGGCGATGCTCGACCAGAGCCGCTCGCTAAACCCCGAGTGCCGCCACCTCCTCGGCGACATGCGGGACGTGCGCCTAGGCGAGACGTTCGACGCCGTCTTCGTCCACGATGCGGTCGCGTACATCACGACGGAGCCGGATCTCGCCGCCACAATCGCCACCGCGGCCGAGCACGCGCGGCCCGGAGGGGTCGTGCTGTTCGTGCCGGACTTCGTCAAGGAGCGCTTCAAGCCCTATACGCAGCACGGCGGCCACGACGGTGAAGACCGTGCGCTGCGGTACCTCGCCTGGGTCGTCGATCCCGATCCGACCGACACGACCTACGTCTGCGACTTCGCCTACCTCCTGCGGGACGAGACCGGCTCCGTCCGGTGCGTCCCCGACCGCCACGTGTTCGGGCTCTTCTCGCGAGCAACGTGGATCGGGCTGCTCGAGCGCGCGGGGGTCGAGCCCAGGGCGCACGTGACGCAAGACGACGAAGAGCCGGCCGGAGCCGAGCTCTTCGTCGCCAAGAAGCCTCGCTGAGACCCTACGCGAGCCGGGTCGAGAGCAGCTTCAGCTCCGCGCCCTGCTCGGCGGTGAACGACTTGCCGAGCTGCGGGCCGGTCATCCCGTCCACGGTCTTGCGGAACGACTTGAGGATGTTCGCCCGGGTCTTGGGATTGCCGGCCGCCTCGGCCGCGTCGAGGAGCGCGCACAGCTCGTCCGCGTCGTCCTGGTGCAGCGCGTAGCTGTGCACAAGCGAGCAGAGGCTGTCGAAGGTGACGATCACGCGCACCGTGCCGCGGTACTCCGTCACCGCCCCGAGCTCGTCGCGGATCTTGCCCCCTACGGAGCGGTCGCCCACGTCTGTGGTCGGGCACGACGCGGTCGAGCTCGCCCCGAACGCCCCGTAGCCGCTCCCGCAGTCGAAGGCGTAGGTGAACGTCTCTCCCGGTTCGGGGCCGCTCGGATTGGTGAGCGAGAGCTCGAACGGGAAGCCGGCAAAGGTGGAGGCCGGCGCGTTGAAGTCGGCGGTCGGCGGGTCGTTGATCAGGATGCGGACGACCGACGGATCGTGGTCGGAAGCCTGATCCGAGAACTCGGCGTTGACGTGCACCGGGTCGAACACGAGCGGCCGCGCGAACAGCGGGCCGCTGACGAGGATGTGGTCGAGCATCTGCGAGTTGCCCTCGAAGTCGTAGCTGTAGCGCTGGTTCGGCGGCAGCGTGTTCATCAGGTCGTGAAGGCCGGCGTCCTCGAGGATCCCGACGGTCTCCGAGAACTCGAAGTCGTTCAGGTCGCCGAGGACGACCACGTTCGCCGACGGGTCTGCAGCGTCGACCTGAGAGACGAAGTCCGCGACCAGGTGCGCCTGCTGGTGCCGCTGGGCCGCCGTGACCTGCGTGGGCGGCTGGAAGCGGCCGCGGAGCGGGTCGTCGCCGCCCTTCGAGTTGAAGTGGTTGGCGATCACGAACAGCTTGTGGCCGCGGTAGGAGAGCTCGGCCGCCAGGGGCTTGCGCGACGCGTTCCAGGCTGCGTCGCCGGGAGCGATGCGACCCGGGCTATAGAGGAGCTGCGTCGAGGAGCCGGAGCCGGTGACCGCGTTCGGCGTCGTCGCGTCGCCGCCCGGCCGATCGACGAAGGAGAGGCCGCGATCGGTACGGAAGAGGAACACCTGGCGGATGTTGCCGCCCGGCTCGCCGCCGTCCTGATCGTCGACCGGGTCGATCTCCCGCCACTCGTACGCCGGCCCGCCGCGAGCCTGGATCGTCGCAACGAGCTGGCCGAGCGTCTGGCTCGCGTCGACGACACCGTCGTCCGTCGGGCCGTTGTTGTCCTGGACCTCTTCGCCGGCGATCAGGTCGGGCGAGCGGAGATTGTCCACGATCTCGTCTGCGAGCCGGTCGAACTTCGTCTGCGGGTCGCCCGGGTCGAGGTTCTCGAAATTGAAGGTCGAGACGGCGAGCTCGCCGGGCGCGACCGGGTCGGTGGTCTCGGGCGTGACGCCGTCGTGGACCGCCGTCAGGCCGGGGGTCGTGACCTCGATGAACGGGTTCCCGAAGTTGTAGTCCATGACCCCGACGATCGAGGCGCTGTAGTGGTCGCCGACGTTCACGCTCGGCAGCGGCGTGAGCAGGTCGTCGAGGGTGACGCGCTCGGGATTGGCGTCGTCGGGACGCAGTAGCACCCCGCCGCGAGCCGTCCGCATGGATGCATTGGCGCCGTTGTCGCCGACGACCTGCGTCTCGCCGAAGCTCGTCGCCGTCGGGCCGACCGCGACCGCGTCGTTGAGCTGCACGCGCATGCCCTCGAGGCTCTCGTAGAAGTCGAGGCCGTCCTGGCCGGGGTCGAAGACGCCGCTCGTCTCGACGCTCCCGCTCGCGTCGTCCTCGATCACCGTGTCCGGGGGAATCCGCCCGCCCGTGCCGATCACGACCGGCGCCGGCAGCGGGTTTCCGGGGGAGAGCACGGTGACACTCGGCGAGCCCGAGAGCTCGGTCGTCGTCAGGTTTCCGCTCGCCGCGCCGCCGGGCCGGAACTCCTGCACCGTCCCCTGTACGCGGACGGAGTCGCCGACCACGACCGCGGCTGCGGAGCCCGTGAACACGAAGATCCCCTCCGAGGTGGCCGGGTCGGAATCCGGGCTCGGGTCCTGCATCCAGAAGCCGTTCGTGCTCCTGGCGGTCACGATGCCGAGCACGCGCGGCCTCTCCCCGACCAGCGGCGAGATGTGCGTCACGCCCTGGATGTCGTGGATGGGCACGGGCGGCGGGAAGTCGTCGTTGAGGATCGTCCCGACGGCGTTCGTGTCGCCCGGGTCCACCCCCGTGACGTTGGAGAGGTCGACCGAGAAGATCTCGTCCGGCTCGACGGTGGTGTCGCCGTTCACCGAGACGTCGAAGGTGTAGCTCGAGGCGCCCTCCGGGATCGTCGCGCCGGTCACGGAGGAGGCCGTGTAGTCGTCCGGAGCCTGCGCCGAGCCGTCCGAGGTCGCGATGTCGAAGGTCACGCCTCCGGCCGGCGCCGGCGTCGAGAGCGACACTGCGAAGCTCGCCGTGGTGGTGCCGGAGTCGCCCTCGGTGACCGTCGCGTCCGCCACCGAGATCGTGTGCGCGGTGTGGGGGGTGAGCGAGAAGTCGTCGACGCCGAGACCGTCGTCGGAGCCGGTGACGTTGAAGTCGCTCCAACGGATCCAGAAGGTCTGTCCCGGGGCGATCGAGAGCCCTGTGATCGTCCCGGCGACCGAATTCCGGTCGGCAGCCGCATTGCCGTCGAGTGCGCCGACCGTGCCGGTCGTGATCGGCGAGGAGAAGTCGAGCGCGTTCCCGTCGACCCAGCCGGTGGGTGTCGTGAGGCTCGTCGTGGTGAGGTTGTACTGGAAGTCGAGCCGGTCGGCGCCGCGGCCCGACTGGCCCAGGCGCCACTGCTCGCCTGTGTACACGACGTCCAGCGCCGAGATCGTCTCGCCCGTGTCGTTCGTGAACGAGGCGCCGATCGTCGCGGTGAGCGTGCCGCTGAGCAGCGTGCCGAAGGCGCGGTCGGTCGACCCGGTCGAGCCGAAGCTGTACGTGTCGCCCGCGTTGCTGCTACCGGTGCCCGCGGTGTACTTGCCGTCGTTGTTGGCGCTCGAGCCCGACTCGGCGAGCGCCCAGCCGGCCGGCAGGAGGTCGGACTGGCCGCTGGCGGCGAGTGTGTCGAAGTCCTGCGTGTAAGCGGTGTCGATTGCGGTCAGGCTCACCTGACCGGCGGCGACCCCCGCGCCTGCGACCACGAGCCCGAGCACGCCCGCGACGGCGACCGCCGCGCGGCTTTCGACAGCGTTCCAAAGACAGGCCTACGCATGTGCCCTCTCCCCCCGGTTGGACGACAACTTCCGGCGCGCCCAAGGGTGCCATGCCTGGAAGGGACTGTCCAGACGGCTATCGTGTCGATCCCGTGAAGCGCTACCACGTCACCACGTTCGGCTGCCAGATGAACGCTCACGACTCCGAGCGGATCAAGGGCATGCTCGAGGAGCTCGGCCTCGGCGAGGCGCCGGAGCAGGCCGAGGCGGACGTGCTCGTCTTCAATACCTGCACGATCCGCGAGAAGCCGGACCAGCGCTTCGCCGCGCACCTGGCGCAGGCGCGGGCGCTGAAGGAGCGCGACCCTGAGAAGGTGATCGCCGTCGGCGGCTGCTATGCCGAGGCGCAGCGGGAGCGGCTCTTCTCGCTCTATCCGTACGTCGACGTCGCCTTCGGGCCCGGGTCGATCCCGCACCTCGGGGCGTGGCTCGGCGCGGGCGGCGAGGGCGTGGCGCGCGGGGCCTTCGGCATCGCCGACGAGCGTGCCTTCGCCGGGCGCCTGCCGTTGCACCGGGAGCGGCGCTTCCAGGCGTGGGTGCAGATCTCCATGGGATGCAACTCGAAGTGCGCCTATTGCATCGTCCCGAGCGTGCGCGGACGCGAGCTGTCGCGCCGGCCGGGAGAGGTTGTCGCCGAGGTCGAGGGGCTCGCGCGTGAGGGCGTCCGCGAGATCACGCTGCTCGGCCAGAACGTGAACTCGTACGGGCGCGACGTCGGCAGCGACTTCGCCGAGCTGCTGCGCGCCTGCGACGCGGTCGAGGGAGTCGAGCGGATCCGCTTCACGAGCCCGCATCCGAAAGACTTCCGGGCACCGGTGATTGACGCCATGGCCGAGTGCGCGGCTGTGTGCGAGCACGCGCACCTGCCGCTGCAATCCGGTTCGACGCGCGTCCTGAAGGCGATGCGCCGGACGTACTCGCTTGAGCGCTACCTGCGTCTGGTGGACGAGCTCCGTGCCGCGATCCCTGATCTCGCGCTCACGACCGACCTGATCGTCGGCTTCCCAGGCGAGACCGAGCCGGAGTTCGAGGAGACGGTGAGCGCGGTCGAGGAGGTCGGCTACGACGGCGCCTTCACGTTCGTCTTCTCGCCGCGCCAGGGGACCGAGGCCGCCACGATGGCCGGCCAGCTCTCCGAGGACGTCAAGCGGGAGCGGATCGAACGGCTGATCGAGGTCGTCCAGCGCGTGGCCGAGCGGCGGAACCGCGAGCGCATCGGGCACGTCGAGGAGGTGCTCGTCGAGGGGCCGAGCCGAACCGACGCGTCGCTCCTGCGCGGCCGCACGCGGCGAAACACGACCGTGAACTTCGCCGGCACCGCGGCGCCCGGCGAGCTCGTCCCGGTGAACGTCGAGGCCGCGACCTCCACGACGCTGAAGGGCACCCAGCTCACCGCAGTTGCCGCCTAGGTCGAGAGATCTCGTCTGGGACGGCTGCCTGAACGTCCGCGACCTCGGCGGCCTGCCCACGGCCGACGGGGGCGAGACGCGCTACGGCGCCGTCGTGCGGGCCGACAGCGTCTCGCTGCTCACCGAGGAGGGCTGGCGCGCGCTGGTCGAATACGGCATCCGCACGGTGCTCGACCTCCGCGGCGACCACGAGCGAGAGGACGACCCCTCGGCCGACCTGCCGGTCGAGGTCGTGAACGTCCCTTTCATGGAGGCGAGCGACGCCGAGTGGGACGAGATCGCCAAGGAGATCGAGGCCGCCTCGGCCGCGGCACCGAACGACGCAACGGCGACGCGCGACGTGTACCTGATCTTCCTCGAGCGCTTCGCGGACAACGTCGCCGCTTCGCTCCGCGCCATCGCGCAAGCGCCGGACGGAGGCATCGTGATCCACTGCGTCGGCGGCAAAGACCGGACGGGCCTGCTGGCAGCGTTCCTGCTCCACCTCGCAGGCGTCGCCGACGAGGGAATCGCCGCGGACTACGCGCTCAGCGAGGAACGGCTGCTGTCGCGACACCAGAGGTGGTTCGACGCGGCCGAGAGCGACGAAGAGCTCGAGCGCCTACGCCGGATCGCGCAGACCCCGGCGGAGGCGATGACCGGTGTCTTCGCCGAGCTCCAGCGCCGCCACGGGAGTGTCGAGGGATACCTGCGTCACATCGGGCTCACCGACGAGGAGCTGGAGCGCGTTCGCGAGCGCCTTCGCAGCTGAGGCTCGCCCGTTCGTGCCGATGGGCGCATGAAACCCAGGCGGGCTGGGTACGGAGTACCGGTCCTATCGCCCAGGCGGGGAGGGGAGACCTATGAGCAAGGTGCGTTACGGCCTGTTCGCGCTTGTGTGCGCAGGCGTTCTGGCCGCGGCGGCGACGATGGCGTTCGGAACGAACCAGGCGAGCGGCGGCGAGAAGCATCACGGCACGCCGGTGTCGAAGGACGTGCGGCAGATGCTGAGCGACGTCAGCTCCAGCAACATCGAGGCGTCGATCCAGAAGCTCGTCTCGTTCGGGACCCGCCATACGCTCTCGTCGCAGACCGACCCGAACCGCGGGATCGGGGCCGCGACCCAGTGGGTGTTCGACCAGCTGCAGCAGGACGCGGCGGCCTCCGGCGGTCGGATGACCGTCGAGAAGCAATCGTTCGTCCAGCCACCCGGGCCCCGCATCCCGGTGCCGACCACGATCACGAACGTGATCGCCACGCTGCACGGCTCGCAGGTGGATTCCCCCGGCCGCACGTACGTCGTCAGCGGACACCTCGACTCACGCGTGACCGACGTCCTCAACGGCACGTCCGACGCCCCCGGCGCGGACGACGACGGCTCGGGTGTCGCCGCGGTGCTCGAGCTGGCCCGCGTGATGTCGACGCGACACTTCGACGCGAACATCGTCTTCGCCGTCTTCTCCGGCGAGGAGCAGGGCACGTTCGGCTCGGTGAACTTCGCGTCGCGGCTCAAGGCCGCGGGCACGAACGTCGCCGGGATGTTCTCGAACGACATCATCGGCAGCTCGCTGGGCCAGAACGGCGTGCGCGACCGACGCGACCTACGCGTCTTCGCGGAGGGCCCGTCGCCTCAGGAGACGCCTGCCCAGGCCGCGATCCGGCGGACGATGGGCGGCGAGAACGACTCGCCTCCGCGCGAGCTCGCGCGTTTCGTCCGCGAGGCCGCGCAAGCGGCGATCCCGAAGATGAACGTCTGGATCATCTACCGGCGCGACCGCTTCCTGCGCGGCACCGACGACGGCCCGTTCCTCGACCAGGGATACCCGGGGCTGCGGATGACCGAGCCCAACGAGGACTACCGGCACGAGCACCAGGACGTGCGGGTCGAGAACGGCGTCCAGTTCGGTGACCTGCCGCAGTTCCTCGATTACAAGTACATCGCGAACGTGGCGAGAGTGAACCTCTCGGCACTTGCCGCCCTCGCGAACGGGCCCGCCGCGCCGTCCGGCGTCAAGGTCGAGGCCGGCACCCTCACCGTGGACACCACACTCTCGTGGCAGCCCAATACGGAGCCCGACCTAGCGGGCTACGAGATCGTCTACCGCGACACGAACATGCCGTACTGGCAGCACACGATCCCGGTCGGCGACGTCACGAGCTTCACGGTGAAGGGCATCACCAAGGACAACTTCCTGTTCGGCGTACGGGCCGTCGATAAGGACGGCAACCGCAGCGTCGTGACCTTCCCGGTCCCGGCGACCTAGCACGAACGCGGGGCGCCCGGTACGCCGGGCGCCCCGGCGCTTCCACGAGAATCCGCCGGGTGACGCGCGTGCTCGCGATCTTCGGGCCCACCGCGTCCGGCAAGACGGCGGTCGCCGAGGAAGTGGCGCGGCACATTCCCGCGGAGCTCGTCTCAGCCGACGCGATGCAGGTCTACCGGGGCCTGCCGGTGCTGACCAACCAGTCCGACTTTCCGACACGGCTGGTGGGCTACCTCGGCCTCGACGAGGAGAGCTCGGTCGCGGAGTACCAGCGGCTCGCGCACGCCGCGATCGACGAGATCCTCGCGGCCGGGCGGATCCCCGTGGTCGTTGGCGGGACCGGCCTGTACCTACGCGCGGCGCTCGCCGATCTCGAGCTGCCGCCTCCGCCCGCGGCCGGGGCCCGCGAGCGGTTCGAGCGGCTCTACGACGAGCTCGGCGGCGAGAGAGCTCACGAGCTGCTCGCCGAGCGTGATCCGGCCGCCGCGGCGGCGGTGCACCCGAACGACCGTCGCCGCGTGGTCCGGGCCCTCGAGCTCGCGGAGGCGGGGTCGAGCCTCCGCCCGGGAACGGACCGCCTCTGGAGCGGAGAGACCCGGCATCCGACCCTGATCGTCGGCCTGGACGTCCCGCAGGAGGAGCTCGCCCGCCGGATCGAGAAGCGGACGCGTGCGATGTTCGAGCAGGGAGTCGAGGACGAGGTGCGCCGCGCGCTCGAGGGGCCCATCTCCGACACGGCGCGGACGATTCACGGCCTCGAGGACATCGCGGAACTGCCGCGCGAGGAGGCGATCGAAGCGCTGACCGCCAGAACGCGGCGCTACGCCGCGTACCAGCGCAAGTGGATGCGCCGGATCCCCGGCCTGGTGGAGACCGCCGGCGATCGACCTGCGCCGGTTGTCGCCGAAGAGATTCTCAGCAAGCTCTGACGGTTAGCGCGCTACTCTGCTAAGCAGAGTAGTGTGCAGCAATCCCAACTACTAAAAGGAGTCCTGGAGCTCGCGGTGCTGGCTGTGCTGAGCAACGGGGAGACGTACGGCTACGACATCGTCTCCCGGCTCGAGGACGCGGGCCTGAACGGCGTCGGGGACGCGTCCGTCTACGGAACGCTCCGGCGGCTCGAGGAGGCCGGGCACCTCAAATCCAGGCTGGCCAACTCCTCGAACGGGCCCGCGCGGAAGTACTACGCGGTGACCGACTCGGGTTGGAAGGCCTACACGGCCGGCGCAGACAACTGGCACCGGATCGAGAGCGCGGTCGACATCCTCATGGGCGAGCGGCGCTCATGAGCACCGACCAGTATCTGGCGTCCGTCGAGGCGCATCTGACCGACCTGCCGTGGCGGCTGCGCAAGGATCTCGTCGCTGATCTGCGCGTGCACCTGGGCGAGGCTCCACCGGGCGAAGACCTCACGGCTCGGCTCGGTAGCCCGGAGAGCTACGCCGGCGAACTCCGCGCGGCGGCCGGCCTTGGGCCCCGGCGGGGACTGATCGCGTTCCTGCGCGCCCGCCGGCCGCGGAACGTCGTCCTCGCGATTGCCCTCCTTGTGGCGGTCGGCGCGGTTGCTGCGGCGGTTGCCTGGGCGTCGAGCTACCAACCGCTTGGCCCCGGCTCGACGGGGATGTCCCCGGTCGTGTCGAGCGAGGGCGCCCTCATCGAGACCGTCGCGCCCTTCCGCAACCGCAAGCCCTTCCAGATTCGGTTCTCGGTCAGGAATTCCGGGCGCTTCGCCGTCCGCATCCTCGACGTCCCCTTAGAGGGTGGTCTTCCGTTTATCGCCCGAAAGTTCACGGCCCGGTCAGACGAGAGAGGAACAGGCCCGCCGGTGCCGTTCCACGCGTTTACGTTAGAGCCCGGGCGCGAGCGCCTGATCGTCCTGCGCGGCAGGTATGCGAACTGCACCAGTTGGGTTGCCGGCACCTCCGTCGGCTACGAGGCCATGCCGGTCCGCGCGCGGTTCCTGCGCTGGACACACACGGTCTTCGTCAAGCTCTTCACGCCGCTGGTGATCCGCATGCCGGCGCACCGCAGCCCGTGCTCGACGGGCTAGCCGCCCGGCGCTGCTAGCGTCCGCCGCGACCCGATGCGGCTCTCCAAGTGGCACGGTCTGGGCAACGACTACCTGCTCGTCGAGCAGGCCGAGCTCCCGGTTCCTCTGACGCCGGAGCGCGTGAAGCGGATCTGCGACTACCACTTCGGGGTCGGCTCGGACGGCATTCTCGAGGTGGTCTCGGCGGACAACGACACCGCGGAGGTGATCATCTGGAATCCGGACGGCTCGGTCGCCGAGCTTTCCGGGAACGGCACGCGGATCGCAGCGCGCTGGCTGGCGCGGCGGGCCGGCGCCGACGAGGTTCGGATCCTCGTCGGCCCGCGCATGGTTCTTGCACGGCTGCGCGGTGAACGCGACGTCGAGCAGGAGATGGGCGCAGTCTCGGTCGGAGAGCCGGAGACGATCGACGTCGACGGCGAGCCGCTCGAGCTCACTCCGGTCTCGGTCGGCAACCCGCATGCAGTGATCCAGCGCCTGCCGAGTCGCGCCGAGCTGCTCCGTCTCGGGCCGCTGATCGAGCGCCACGAGCGCTTTCCCGAGCGCACGAACGTCCAGCTCGTGCGCGTGGACGGCACGCACGAGCTCTCCGTCGGCGTCTGGGAGCGCGGGGCGGGGGAGACGCTCTCCTCCGGCACGAGCGCTGTCGCCGCGAGCGCGGCCGCGGTCGTCAACGGCTGGTGCGAGAGCCCGGTCACGGTGCATCTCGCCGGGGGCGACCTGCGGGTCGAGCTCCGCGACGGCGAAGCGCGCCTAACCGGCCCGGCGGAAGAGATCTGCACCGTGGAGCTCGCCGAGGAGTTCCCGTTGTGAGGCGTCGCTTGCGATGCCGCCGTCAGGACGCGCGAGCTTTGCTCGTGCGTCCGTCTGAAACGACCGGTCGATGCGCCGTCTTTCAAGAGCGTGCGCAATGAGGTTCGCGCAGCGCCTGGATGCCGTTCCGCCGTACCTGTTCGCGGAGCTCGAGCGGAAGATCGCCGAGAAGCGTCGCGCAGGGGTGGACGTGATCAGCCTCGGGATCGGGGACCCCGACCTGCCGACGCCGCACGTCGTCGTCGACGCGCTCGGCGCGGCCGCGCGCGATCCGGCCACGCACCAGTACCCGACCAACCACGGCTCCGACGACTTCCGCGAGGCCGCCGCCGGCTTCTATCGCGATCGCTTCGGCGTCGAGCTCGACCCGGCGTCCGAGATCGTCCCAGCGCTCGGCGGCAAGGAGGCCGTCGGCCACATCGCGCTGGCGCTGCTCGATCCCGGCGACGTCTGCCTCTCTCCCGACCCCGGCTACCCGCCGTACACCTCCGGCCCCGTCTTCGCGAGCGCCGACGTCCACTACCTGCCGCTCGAGCAGGAGCGCGGCTTCCTGCCGGATCTCGACTCGATCCCGCCGGAGATCCTCGGTCGAGCAAACGTCCTCTTCCTCAACTACCCGAACAACCCGACGGGGGCGGTCGTGGGGCCAGGCTACTTCGAGCGTGCGGTCGAGCTCGCGCGCGCCGCCGGCCTGGCCGTCGTCCACGACAACGCCTACTCGGAGCTCTGCTTCGACGGCTACCGCGCGCCGAGCTTCCTGGAGACGCCCGGTGCGACGGAGGTCGGAGTCGAGATCTTCTCGCTTTCGAAGGGCTGGAACATGACCGGCTGGCGCTCAGGTCTCGTCGCCGGCAACGCGGACGTCGTGGAGCGCTTCAGGCACCTGAAGACGAACCTCGACTCGGGGATGTTCGAGGCGGTCCAGCGGGCGACGATCGCGGCGCTCACCGAGGCGCGCGACTTTCCACGCGAGATGTCGGCGGTCTACGAGCGGAGGCGCGACCTCGTGGCCGAGGGGCTTGCCGCGATCGGGCTGACGGTCGACCTGCCGAAGGCGACGCCCTACTTCTGGGTCCGCGTTCCCGAGGGCCACACCTCCGAGTCGTTCACGGAGCTTGTGCTCGAGGAGGCTGGTGTCGTGGTATCGCCGGGACCGGCCTACGGGCCGAGCGGCGAGGGCTTCTTCCGCATCTCGCTTACGATCGCCGACGACCGCCTCGAGGAGGCCGTGGCGCGGATCGAGACCTCGCTCCGGAGCGGCATAATCCCAGCGTGACGCACCAGCCCGATCCGGCGCCGGGCGCGGAGCCCGAGCGCGGGTTCGTGCTCGCCGTGCCTGCCAAGGGCGCGGATGCCGACCTCGCCGAGCTGCGCGAGCTTTCCCGCACCGCGGGTGTGGAGCCCGTGGCCGAGCTCGTCCAGCACCGCGACCGGCCCGACCCGCGTACGTACGTCGGCAAGGGCAAGCTCACGGAGCTGAAGTCGCGCTTCGGTGACTCCGCAGCCGAGTCGCTGATCGTCGACGACGAGCTCTCGCCGGTGCAGCAGCGGCAGCTCGAGGACGCGCTTCAGGCGCGAGTCGTCGACCGCACGCAGCTGATCCTCGACATCTTCGCCCAGCACGCGGTCAGCGCCGAGGGCAAGCTCCAGGTCGAGCTCGCCCAGCTCGAGTACAACCTCCCTCGCATGCGGGGCATGTGGCAGCACCTCGAGCGGCTCGGGGGCGGAGTCGGCACGAGGGGGCCAGGGGAGAGCCAGCTCGAGACCGACCGGCGGCTCGCGAGGCGTCGGGTCACGATCCTGCGCGACCGCCTGCGCCAACTCGGCAAGCAGCGCGCGACCCGGCGGAAGTCGCGCCGCCGCTCGGAGACGCCGTCGATCGCGCTCGCCGGGTACACGAACGTCGGCAAGTCGACACTCCTGAATGCGCTCACCGACGCCGGCGTCCCGGTCGACGACCGCCTGTTCGAGACGCTCGACCCGACCACGCGCGGCTTCGAGGTGGACGGGCGCCGCTACCTCGTGACAGACACCGTCGGCTTCATCCGGCGGCTGCCGCACCAGCTGGTGGAGGGCTTCGCGGCGACGCTGGAGGAGACGCTCGTCTCGGACCTCGTGCTCCACGTCGCGGACGCATCGGCCCCGGACGACGAGCTCGACGCGATGCTCGCCGCGGTCGAAGCCGTGCTCGGCGAGATCGGGGCGGGAGAGCTGCCGGCCGAGCTCGTCCTGAACAAAATCGACGCCGTCGACCCGCTCCGCCGGCGCCGCCTGGCGAACCGCTTCCCGGACGCGTTGCAGGTCTCGGCCCGGACAGGCGAGGGCCTCGACGAGCTGCGGGCGCGGGTAGCGGAGCGTTTCGGCGAGCGGTTCGAGCAGGTGAGGCTCCTGATCCCCTACGACGAGGGAGCCCGCCTGGCCGAGCTCTACACGCTCGGCGCGCCCGTCGACGAGCGGGCCGACCGGCCGGAGGGCGTGTTCATCCGCGCGCGACTACCTCGGCGGCAGGTGCGGAGATTCGCGCCGTACCTGATCATCGAGTCCGAGGCGCGCTCGAGCGCGTGATCGAGCTCCCGGTCCGTCGGCTGCGCGAGGACGCGGTGCTGCCGGAGCGCGCGTACTCCGAGGACGCCGGCCTCGACCTTGCCGCCTGCGAGCGTCACGAGCTCGGGCCGGGGGAGAGGGCGCTGGTGGGAACCGGCCTCGCTGTGGCCATCCCGGAGGGGCACGCGGGCTTCGTCCAGCCCCGCTCGGGCCTCGCGGCGCGGCATGGGATCAGCGTCGTCAACTCGCCCGGGCTCGTCGATTCCGGCTACCGCGGCGAGATCCGCGTGGTGCTGCTGAACACGGACGCCGCCGAGCCCTTCGTGGTCGAGCCGGGCATGCGGATCGCCCAGCTCGTCGTCCTGCCCGTGCCGGAGCTGGAGCCGGTCGTTGTGGACGAGCTGCCGGAGAGCGAGCGCGGCGTCCGCGGCTTCGGTTCCTCGAGCCGCACCGGTTGACCATGGGCGAGCCGCGGATCCGCGTCTCGGCGATCCTGCGCTGGCAGGCGAGCCTGCTGCTCTGCCGCCACGAGAAGGCCGGGCGCGAGCACTGGCTGCTGCCCGGCGGCGGCGTCGACTCCGGCGAGAGCCTGGTCGACGCGCTGCACCGCGAGCTGGCCGAGGAGGTCGGGCTCGACGACGAGATGCCCGTCGAAGGCCCGGTGGCGATCGTGGACTCGATTGCGCCCGTGCGGAGCTTCGCCGCCAAGCACGTCGTGCACATCATCTTCGCGGGAGACCTGACGGGCCGCTCGCTGGAGCGCGTCACCTCGCACGACGCAGCCGTCCGAGGGCACCGGCTCTTCACGCCGGAGGAGCTGGACGAGATCGTGCTTCATCCACCGATCCAGCGCTTCCTCCAGCGCTGGACCCCCGGCGACCCGGTCGTCTACCTCGGCGCACTCTGGGCCCCGTAACGGGAACAGTCTGTTACTTGACCTAGAAGCGGCCGCCGCGTTCGTGCGCTCGCGTGGCCGAGACGGCGTGGGCTTCGGATTCGAGCTCGTCCGCCAGCGGCTCAAGCTCCGGGGGCTCTCCGGTTCGGTGGGCGAGGGCCTGGGCGAGAAGCCAGTCGGCGAGCCACGGGTTGCGCGGCAACAACGGCCCATGGAGGTACGTGCCGACCAGGCGGCCGGCGCGGCAGCCCTCGTAGCCGCTCTCGCCGTCGTTGCCGAACCCGGCCAGCACGCGGCCGAGCGGCTCGGCGCCTTCGTCGAGGTGCGTGCGCCCGGCATGGTTCTCGAAGCCCGCGAGCGTCCGCAGCTCGCCGCTCACGAGCTCGCACTCGAGCAATACGTCGCCGATCATCCGCCGCTCGCCGGCCACGGTGAAGAGCGGGAGCAGTCCGGCCCCCGGCAGCTCCTCGCCGCTCTGGTCGCGGTAGAAGCGCCCCAGGAGCTGGTAGCCGCCGCAGACCGCCAACGCAGCCGCGCCGCCATCGACGGCCTCGCGCAGCGCGGGGCCCATCGCCGCCAGCGCGGGCGCGATCAGCTCCTGCTCCCGGTCCTGGCCGCCGCCGACGTAGTACAGGTCGTGCTCGCCGGGACGCACCTGGTCGCCGGGCCCAAGCGCCCGCACCTCCAGCTCATGGCCCCGCCAGGCCGCGCGGCGGGCCAGCACGGCCATGTTGCCGCGGTCGGCGTAGATGTTCAGGTAGTCGGGGAACAGGTGCCCGACGACGACCTTCACGCGGCCTCCTCCCAGTACGGCCGAACGAAGCCCCGCCGCGAGACGAGGTCGCGCAAGGAGAGCATCGCGGTGTAGGTCGGCAGCGCGGCCAGCTCGCCCCCAGGTGGAGTGAGCTCGAGGCCGCGGTCGAGGGCCTGCTCGAGCGACGGAACCACCTCGATCGCGTCCTCTGAGAGCCCCGCGTACTTGAACCGCAGCGCGAGCTCGGCCGCCCGCCCGCCGCTCGCGATCAGTCGCTCGAGCCCGTCGAGCAGCGGCTCGAAGTCGACGTCCCAGATCCAGGAAACGTCGCGCCCGTCCGCGATCTCGTCGTTCAGCGCGACGAGTAGGAGCCGCGGCGCGCCCCCGGCCACCAGCGTGCGCACGACCTCGTTCGCGCCGGCAGGGTTCTTGATCAGCAGCACGAGCAGCGAGCGATCGCCGATCGCGATTCGCTCGAAACGGCCAAATGCCGCCGAGAAGCCGTGCAAACCGGCCACTACGTCGTCGAGAGGGACCCCGACCGCGCGCGCCAGCCCTGCCGCCGCGAGCGCGTTGTAGACGTTGTAGAGCCCCGGCACGCGCAGCTCGACCCGGCGCGATCCCTCAGGCGCGACGAGCGTGAAGGAGACGCGCTCCAGCCCGTTCAGCTCGATCTCGCGTGCACACACGTCGAGCGGAGGGCGAGCGTGCCCGCACGAGGGGCAGCGGTAGTCGCCGAGATGGCCGATGTATGCGGCGGCGTACTCGTACGGCGTTCCGCAGCGGACGCACCACTTCGAGTCGGCCGCGTGCTGGAGCTCGGTCGCGGCATGGCGGGGGTCGTCGAGGCCGAACACCGTGCAGGTCCGAGGATCATGCGCCAGGGCGAGCTCGCCGAGCTGCGGGTCGTCGCCGTTGGCCACGAGCACCGCCTCCGGCGGGAGTGCGCGAGCCATCTCACGCCAGCGCCCCGCCAGCAGCTCGAGCTCCCCGTAGCGGTCGAGCTGGTCGCGGAACAGGTTGCCGAGCGAGACCGCCCGCGGCCCTAACCGCCTCGCGACCTCGGGCAGCGCCGCTTCGTCCACCTCGAACAGCCCGAGCTCCGCATCGCGCGCCGCCACCAGCGCCGAGGCCACACCGGAGACGAGGTTCGCGCCCGCCCGGTTGTGCGCGAGCCGCCGCGACGGTCCGAGGATCCGCGCCGCCATCGCGGCCGTCGTCGTCTTCCCGTTCGTCGCGGAGACGAGCGCCGAGCCCTGCGGCAGCCGCGCCGCGAGCCGGTCGACCGCGCCGGGGTCGAGCTTCCAGAGCAGCTTTCCCGGCAGCGTAGTGCCGCCCCCGGCTCCCGCGAGCCGCGAGAGGCCCGCAGCCGTCCTGGCAAGGCCGAGCTCGAGAGAAAGCGGAAAGCGCACGGCGGCACGCTACCCCGTTCGTTCGTCGCGTCGTAGTCGGACGCGCTAGCAATCGAGGGAAAACACTAGCCCGCACGTTGCACTTGGCTGCAATTGCTCTATTCTTCTTTCAGTACCGATGCCCCGCAGGCCCCAGTACCGCGCGCTCGCGGGCATCGACCGGAAGGCGCTCGAGGCCTTCCAGGCCGGGATCCGCAAGCGCTACTCCGACGAGCAGATCCTCGCCGAGCTGACCGCGTGCGCGAAGCGGCTGGGCCGCTCGCCGACGATGCGCGAGTTTGCCGCCGACCCGGAGACGAGTGTCCATCCCCAGACCGTGATCGAGCATTTCGGCAGCTGGAACGAGGCCAAGCGCCGGGCCGGGCTCGTCCCGCGACGGTTCGCCACACGCGAGGAGCTACTCGAGCTGCTCAGAGGGCTGGGGGAGGAGCTCGGCCGGATCCCGACCGCCCGTGACATCGAGGAGCACCGCGGGCGGATGCCGTCGAAGTCGCTCTACTGGCACACCTTCGGCTCGCTCGCCAGCGCGCTCCGCGAGGCCGGCTTCGACGTGCCGGTGGGCGAAGAGCGGCTCGAGCGCGCGCTGGAGCAGGGGATGGCGCTCGCGCGCCGACTCGGGCGCCTGCCGAAGTTCGCCGACTGGGCAGAGGCGCGAAAGAGCGACGAGTCGATGCTCACCGAGTGGCAGATCTATCGCATGTTCGAGGGCCGCAAGGGCGCGTGGTCGACCTTCCAGTTCCTGATCCGCGAGCGGCTCGTCGCCGCCGGGACGGCGGTGGGCAACGACGGCAGGATCGACTAACGAGGGCTAGGCGACCGCGGCGAGCGCAGCGAGGCGCTGAAGGCAGAACGCGCCTTCGTGCGGCGCGCGGACGGCGGGCAGCGCGCGCTCCTCGAAGTCCCGGTCGGGCTCGAAGCGCGCCTCGTCGAGCACCTGCCCCTCGCCGATCTCGACGAGCGTCCCCTCGGGCAGCTCGCGCTTGCGGAGCTTGAGCCGGAGGTAGCGCTCGGCTACCTCGAGCGCAGCCTTCGTGGAGGCGAACAGCGTCTCTGCGCGACCGGTGCCGATCCAGAGCGGCCGGGCGACGCCGCGGGCAAGGAAGACCGTGCTGGGACGCCGCTCGTCGATCCACGCGGTCGCCATCGAGCCTCGCAGCTGCTCCAGGCCCTCGGGCTGTCCCTCGTGGGCCTCGGCGAGTGCGAAGATCGCCTCGGAGTCGACGGTCATCTCGGGGTGAGCCCGCTCGAATCCGTGCTCATCCATCAGCTCGTCGTCGTTGACGATGATCCCGTTGTGGACGCCGACGACGTCGCCGTGCCGGATCGGGTGGTTGTTGGCCTCGATCCGCGGATGTCCCTTCGTGTAGTCCCGCACGTGGATCAGGGTCTCGGTCGCGCTCGCCGGGAGGATCACCTGCTCGAGCAGCTCGCTGGCGCCGGAGCGCTGCTTGTGGATCGTCACCGGGCTGCGCCCGCGCCGGTACGCATACCCGACCGCGTCGGCGCCGCGCTCTGCGATCCCCGCGAGCAGCGCCTGCGCCGCCAGCGTGCGGGCCACGCCGCTCGACGCGCTCAAGCTATATCCGGCTATTCCACACAATTTCTTAATAAAGCCCCTTCAATCAAACCGGCGACCCTTTTCGGTCGCCTTCGAGTCTGACGTCGTCCTCGGCTGAGAGTTAGAGGCTACCCATTTATCTCGGTTCGACACCTCGAAGCCTTAACACTCTCGCGGGCGGAGATCTCCCTCTCAAGATGGAGGCCTGGCCGGCCGATAGACCAGGTGTATGGAGCCGCGGCCGCTCCCCGAACACCTCACCGAGCCCGACGCACACGAGCCCCGCCTGGAGGTCGTGCCTGAGCCCGCGGACGCAGAAGAGCATTCCGAACCGGTCGAGGAAACCGAGCCTCAGACCGCCGACCCGCTCAAGCTCTACGTCCGCCAGATCGGCGACGGGCCGCTCCTCACGGCGGCCCAGGAGCGCGAGCTCGCCCGGCGCAAGGACCTCGGCGACGAGGCGGCGAAGCGCAAGCTGATCGAGTCGAACCTCCGGCTCGTAATGTCGATCACCCGCAACTACACGAAGGCGGGCGTGCCGTTGCTCGACCTGATCCAGGAAGGAAACCTCGGGCTGATGCGGGCGGTCGAGAAGTTCGACTACACGCTCGGGTTCAAGCTCTCGACCTACGCGACCTGGTGGATTCGGCAGTCGATCACGCGGGCCCTGGCCGACCAGGGGCGCACCATCCGCCTCCCGGTTCACGTCGCGGAGCAGGTCCGGCGCGTGATGCGCGCCAGGCGGGTGCTCGCGCAGAGGTTGAACCGTGAGCCGCTCATTCCCGAGATCGCGAAGGAGTCCGGCTTCCCGCCCGAGCGCGTGGCGACGCTTCTGGAGCTCGTCGAGGACCCCGTCAGCCTCGAGACGCCCGTGGGAGACGGCGAGAGCCTCTACGGCGACCTGATCGAGGACACGAAGTCCGACCGGCCCGAAACGGTGACCGCGGAGGCCCTCCGCTCCGCCGAGCTCGCCGAGGCGCTCCTGCGGCTGGCTCCACGGATGCGACACGTGGTCTCGCGGCGCTTCGGGCTCGACGGCGAGGCGCCGCAGACGCTCGAGCAGGTGGGCGCCGACCTCGGCATCACGCGCGAGCGCGTGCGCCAGCTCGAATCGCGTGCCCTGCGCGAGCTGCGCTCGGTCGCTCCCGCGCTGCAGCTCTATCTACGGGGCGAGTAGCCTCACGGGCGTGAGGCCGTCATTCGTCGATTGCCACTCGCACGTCGTTCCCTCGGGCGATGACGGCGCGAAGTCGCTCGAGGACGGGCTCGAGCTCTGCGACCTGGCCGCCGAGGCCGGCACGGCGATCCTCTTCGCGACGCCGCACATCTGGCCCCATCTGACGCTCACCGACGAGCGGGAGCGGCAGGTTCGCCGGGCGTACGAGCGCCTGCGGGCCCGGGCGCGGCTGGAGCTGCGCCTGGGCTTCGAGCTCACGCCCGCGCCGCCGCTGCTGCACGAGGACCCGGCGCGCTACGTCCTCGAGGGAACGGAGATCGTCCTCGCCGAGGTTCCGTTCGCCGGGCCGGCCGACGAGCTATTCGAGCTTGCGGAGCACATCGAGGCCGCCGGGCTGACGCCGCTGGTTGCCCATCCGGAGCGGACCGAAGCCGTGCGGGAGCGGCCGGAGCTCGCGCACGAGCTCGCCCGGCGCTGGCCGGTGCAGGTGAACGCGACGAGCCTGCTCGGGCGCCACGGGCGCGGGTCGGAAGAGCTCGCCTGGGGGCTCGTGACGACCGGCGAGGCGGCCGTCGTCGCCTCGGACGGGCATCGGCTGACGCGGCCGGCACGGCTCGACGGCGCCTACGAGCTGGTGAAGGCCAGAGTGGGGGAGGCGGCGGCGCTACCGCTGTTCGACGGCTCGGCGCTCGGAGTCAGATCTCGGCGACCGCTTCCATCTCGCGCAGGCGCGCGAGGCGCTTGAGCGCCTCGGTTTCGATCTGCCGCACGCGCTCGCGCGTCAGGCCGAGGCGGCGGCCGATGTCCTCGAGGGTCTTCGGGTCCGCGTCGTCGAGGCCGTAGCGGAGGACCAGCACCCGCCTCTCGCGCTCGCCCAGCGCCGCCAGCGCATCGGCCAGGGCCTGGCAGCGCAGCGAGACCTCGACCTCCTCGTCGGGCAGCGGGCCGTCGCCGGCCACGAAGTCGCCGAACACCGCGTCCTCGGTCTCGCCGACCGGCTGGTCGAGGCTCGTCGACGCGCGTGCCGCGGCCTTCACCTCGTGCGCCTGGGCGATCGGAAGGTTCGCTTCCTCCGCGACCTCCTCGAGCGTCGGTTCGCGGCCGAGCTGCGTCCAGAGCGTCCGCTCGGCGCGGTTCAGCTTCTGCATCCGCTCGACGATGTGCACCGGCATGCGGATCGTCCGTGCCTTGTCGGCGAGCGCGCGCGCGACCGCCTGGCGGATCCACCAGGTGGCGTAGGTCGAGAACTTGTAGCCGCGGCGCCAGTCGAACTTCTCGACGGCGCGGATGAGGCCCAGCGTCCCCTCCTGGATCAGGTCGAGGAAGGGCAGCCCCTGGTTGCGGTAGTTCTTCGCGATCGAAACGACCAGACGGAGGTTCGACTGGATCATGATCTGCTTCGCCGGCATGTCGCCCCGCTCGATGCGCTTCGCCAGCTCGACCTCCTGTGCGGCCGTGAGCAGCGGGTGGCGGCCGGCGTCGCGCAGGAAGAGCTGGAGCGCGTCGGTGGTGGTCTCCTGCTGGAAGACCTGCGGCGGGGGTGGCGGCGGCGCTTCGCGCGCCTCCGGCTCGGGCTCGAGCACCTCGATCCCGCGCTGCTCGAGCTCGCGAAAGACCGCGTCCGTCTCGAGTGGGTCGAGCTGGAGCGGCTCGAGCATCTCCAGCAAATCCGCATAGCGAAGGGACCCGGTCTGCTCGGCCTGTTCGAACAGCTCGTGCAGTTCGGCGGTCGCGAGCACGTTCTCGATTTCGACCGCAGTCATCCTGACGAACAGCATCCTGTCCGGAACGGACGCCGTCGAAACCACCCGCCCGCCCCGGCGCGAGCCGTCTGCACGATAACGGGTGTTATGTCAAGTCGGAGTACGTGCACGTGTGCGGCCTCCTGCACCTACTCGCCCCCCGGGCCGGTCCATAAAATTCGCCGAGCCGGTTTCCGTTTCGTCCACCGTTTTCGCTGACCTTCCCCTTGCGGGTAGTGTCCTCGAACTCGGCTTCGACCTACTCCGGTCCCGTGCTCGGCGCAAGGGGCAATCTAGGCCGTGTCAATGCGTGGATCAAGGGGCCGGAAACACGTCGAGGCCGCAATTTGCGGAAATTCAATTTTCCACATTTCCACAGCAGGACGTGCAGCATGTGGATAACCACGTCTGGGCTTCGGGACGATAGAGTCGAGCCGTGCCGCACCTTCGCCCGCCCTCGATCTCGCACGGCGTCATCTCCTTCATCTGGGCGCTCGTCTTCGGCGTCTACGTCTGGCTCGGTGGCCTCGCCGTCGGCGTGAGCGGCGGCACGGCGTTCATCTTCGGCGCCGTGATCGGGTTTCTCGTCTACATCCTGGTGATGGTCTACGGCACGGACCAACCGCGCCGCCGCGCGCGTCGCGCCGATCGCCGCTGAGGCTCGCTTACTCCGTGTGCGTGGGCTCTCGCTCTGCGGGCCGGGCAGACTCACGCTCCCGTGCGAGCTCGTCCTGGCGCGCCGTGGTGTCGCTCTGCTCCCCCGCGGTGGGCCGGACAGCTTCGCGCTCACGCGTGACCTCGTCCTCGCGCGCCGCGGTCTCGCTCTCCTCGCGCGTGGTCGGCCGATCCTCGGGCGGAGGAGCCGTGGGACGGCGGGCCGCACCGCCGGCCGGGATGGCCGCTGCACGCCGCCTGCGGCCGAACGGGCCGTACGCAGCCGGGCCGGACGTGTCGAACGTGAAGCCGAACACGAGGCCGATCCCGAAGGCGAGCACCGAGACGTACTCGATGAGGTCGCTCACGAGACCGCCGATGCCGATGTCGCTGGACCAGTTGTTGACGTGGTCGCGGAACCAGTTCGGATCAGGCTGAGCCGCAACGAGCACCCACCCCGCCGCCACGAGCACGGGCACGAACGCGATCAGGAAGACGTTGAGTGACAGGCGCGGCAAGCCCCACTTCGTCCAGCCGCCCAGGATCTGCGAAGCGGCCATTACGAGGCCGGCGCCCGCGATTAGCCCGTAAACGCCCCAGTAGCCGCCGTTCGAGCTGGCGCTGACCTGCGTCGCAAGCCAGACGAGCAATCCAGCGATCGCCGCAGCCAGCAGCGTGATCGTTCCACGTGTCAAGCCGTACATGCCACCACCTCCGCCGATCTCTTACCCGTTGACGGGGAGAACGGAACCCGCCCTAGTGCAGCCCCAGCCGGCGAGCGTCGAAGCTCGCGGAATAGAGCTCTGCGGCGAACTCCTCAACCACGCGCTCGGCGTCCAGGGCGAAGATGTGCTCAAGCACCCCGATCTCACGGTCGTTATGGAAGGGCACGTCGAGGTGGTCCGTGCTGACGAGGTTGACCGAGACACTGGAGCAGGCAGGGCAACGAACAGCCAGGCCGACCTCCTCCCCGCTCCCGGCCGGCGCCAGGACGATGAAGGCGGACGGGAACACGGGGCGCGTGCGCTCCTCCGCGAAGCAGAAGAAGCTCCACGGCCACTGGCCGGCCTGGATGCGGCGGGCTGCGAGATCGGCGAGCTCGGCGTCCAACGGGTCGACGGTCGCGGTCATCAGGTTCACGAAGGTCGCGTCGCCGCCGAGGCCGAGCGGCGCCCAGTCGAGCTCGGCATGCGAGACGAGGCCCGGATGCTCGGCCCCGCAGGCGCAGCCGAACTCGATCTCGAAGACCGCGGGCTGCGCGGGGCCGGGAAGCTGCTCGACGCGCCGGAACGACGAGAGCGCCACGCGCGCCTCCCCCCGCTCCGGGCACGAGAAGGTGTACCTCGTCGTCAGCGCGTCGTACACGGTTTCCTTGTAATCGGCGCCTCGGACGTCAAAGCGTAGGGTTTTCGAGGTGAGCGAGGCGCTGTTTCGCAAGGTCGACTGTGTTCGCCTCCCGGTGGACGACCTCGAGCAGGCGATCGCCTACTACTGCCGGCTGGGCCACGAGGTGATCTGGCGGCGACCGACCCAGGCCGGGCTTCGGCTCCCCGACACGGATACCGAGCTCGTCGTTCAGACCGAGGAGCCGGGCCTCGAGATCGACCTCCTGGTCGAGGACGCGGACGTCGCCGGCGACGCCTCCGCCCGCGCCGGGGGACGCGTGGTCCACGGGCCGTTCGACATCGAGGTCGGCCGGTGCGTCGTGGTCGAGGACCCCTGGAGCAACCGGCTCGTGCTCCTCGACACACGGCGGGGGCCGCTGAGCTAGTACGAGATGAGCGAGTGGACCTCGCGGCCCTCGAGCTGCTTACGGCCCTCGAGGAACCCGAGCTCGATCACGAAGGCGACGCCTACGATCTCGCCGCCCAGCTGCTCGGCGAGGTCGCAGATCGCCTGCGCCGTGCCGCCGGTGGCGAGCACGTCGTCGTGCACCAGGACGCGCTCTCCGCGCGTGATCGCGTCTGCATGGAGCTCCAGGGTGTTATCGCCGTATTCGAGCGCGTACGAGGCGCTGACGGTCTTCCAGGGCAGCTTTCCGGGCCTGCGGGCCGCGACGAAGCCGCAATCGAGCTTGTAGGCGAGCGCCGCGCCGAGGATGAAGCCGCGCGCCTCGGCGCCGAGGATCACGTCGGGCCGCCTGGGCTCCGCCCACTCGGCGAGGAGCTCCACGGCCTCGCTGAAGGACTCCGGGTCGGCGAGCAGCGGCATGATGTCCTTGAAGACGATCCCGGGCTCCGGGAAGTCCGGGACGTCGCGGATCTTCGCCTTCAGCTGGTCGACGGCCGCCATCAGTGCGCCGCGACCTGCCGCAGGTCGCGCCAGAAGAGCAGTTGTGAGAGCTCCTGCGCGACCTCCGCCAGCGTCTGCAGCTGCTGAACGGCGGCGTCGCGCCGCTCGGCGTTCCGCGATCGCAACGACGGCGCCACCAGTTGCTCCAGCAAGCCGGCTTCGCGGTCGGCCGCGGTGCGGAACGTGCGCAGGTGGCGGGCGGAGATGCCGAAGCGCGAGAGCTTCGAGCAGGCGATCGCGATCTCGACGTCGCCGGCCGGGTAGAGCTTCTCGCCGCCCTCGCGGCGCGGCTGCAGGAGCCCGTACTCCTCCAGCTCCCGCGCGAGGTCGCGCGTGATTGCGGCCCGGTCGCAAAGCTCGCCGAGGTCGAGCTCCTCGTCGGGGTCGGCCAGGCCGACGGCGCGCCGCCGCCGCCGCTCCTTCCCCGCTCCGGAAGGCGATGCCAGCTCCTGCCGGATCACCCGCAGCGGCAGGAACTCGTCGCGCTGCAGGCGCAGGATCGTCTCCAGCCGCTCCACGTCGTCCTCGCTGAAGAGCCGGTAGCCGCTCTGGGTGCGCCGCGGCGCGAGGAGGCCCTGGTCCTCGAGGTACCGGATCTTCGAGATCGAGATGTCCGGGAACTCAGCCTGCAGGCTGCGGCAGACGGTGCCGATCGTGAGCAGCCGCTGCTGGTCCGCTGTGGCCTCGACCGCGGTCACGACCCTCGCCCCTGCTTTGTGCAGGCTCGCGTCGGCGCGCGGAGCAGGGACTGCCAGGGATCAAACCAGACGCGTAGCGTGCTCATTTCTCGAGGAAGCTCAGCTTGTATTTGCCGATCTGGAGCTCGTCGCCGTTCTCGAGGCGCTCTGCCGACTCGATGCGGCGGCGGTTGAGGAAGGTGCCGTTGAGGCTCCCCTGGTCCTCGATGAAGAACGCGTCGTTCTCGTGCACGAGCACCGCGTGCTTGCGGGAGACGGTCACGTCGTCGAGGAAGATGTCGCAGTCCGGCGAGCGGCCGATCGTCGTGCGCTCGCCCTGCGGCGTGAAGTGCTCGCCGGCGCGGCCGCCGCCCGAGCGGACAACGAGCGCGGGGCCCTCTTCCCCGAGCTCCTCCAGCGTGAACGC
This sequence comes from Actinomycetota bacterium, assembly GCA_046726435.1. Taxonomy (GTDB): domain Bacteria; phylum Actinomycetota; class Thermoleophilia; order Gaiellales; family Gaiellaceae; genus AC-32. The sequence goes on along the minus strand of JBKPAM010000080.1, from coordinate 12,071 downwards.
AGTCCCGACCTCGCCCTCTTCGGGCGTGTAGCTCATCGTGGTCTCGGAGCCCGGCTCCTCCTTGACCAGCAGCGCCCCGCAGCGGGCGCAGTAGTTGGCGGTCTCCGGGTTCTGGAAGCCGCATTCAGGGCAGTACACATGGCTCATGCGATCGCCTCGTTAGCGCGAGCGGCGCTGTGATCGGCCCGATCCCAGGCGCTCCTTCGGCGAAACCAGACGCGTAGCGTGTGACTCACTCATTTACCCTTCGACCGGCGGAGCTGCCTTTCCGGCGAGGATCGCGGCCAGCCGGTCGACGTCGACCTGCTCCAGCACGCTCTTCCCCCCGGTCTCTCTGAGCCGCGCCTGGAGCTCGGCACGCAGGAGGTCGATCTTCCCGTGCAGGATGCGCCTCCGGTACGAGACCTCCTGCTCCTCCTTCGTCAGGTCGTCGATCAGCTGCTTGAGGTCGTCGTCGGAGAGCGAAGCGAGATCGGGAAACGGTTCCACGAGAGCCTTTCGTCCGCTGGTGGGAGCGCCACTAGTCAAGCAGAACGACCCCGAAGGGGTCAACCTCAGCTTGAGGTTGCGGGCTCTGCCGCCGCGCCCTCGTTCTGCATGATCCCCTCGACCAGGGCGCGCAGCTCGCTCTCGAGCTCCACCGAGGCCTGCTCGGTGGCTCCCTCGGCGTAGATGTGGACGAGCGGCTCGTCCGGGTCCGGCAGCACCTGGGCCCAGCCGCGGTCGTCGAAGACCTTGATCCCGTCGAGCAGGTCGACGTTTCGATCGCGGAACCGTTCGGTCAGAACGCGCATCACCGTTCCCTTCAGCGCCCACGGGCACGGGACCTGCCGGTGCACGAGGGTGCTGGCGGGCAGCTCCGCGACGAGCTCGGAGAGCGGCCGCTCGACCGGCGCCAGCAGCTCCAGCAGCTTGAACAGGCTCGCAACGGCGTCGTAGGCCGGCAGGAACTCCGGGAAGACGTAGCCGCCCCCGACCGCCCCCGCGAAGATGACGCCGTCCTCGGCGGCAGCCTTCGTGAGCTCGGCGAGCGAGGCGGGCGTGCGGATGACCTCGAGCTCGCTTCCGGCGACGAGATCCTCCACGTGGCTCGTGACAGTGATCGGAAACGCCAGCTTGCCGCGGCGCCCGTTCGATCCCATCAGGCGGAGGAAGAGCAGCAGCGCCTGCTCGACCGGGATCTCGCGCGCCCGCTCGTCGATCAGGAACAGCCGCTCCCCCGCGCGGTCGAAGACGACGCCGAGATCCGCGCCGATGGCCGTGACGAGCCGCTTCGCCTGGCCGACGGCCTCGCGCAGGCCGGCAGGAGGCTCGGTCGTGTCCGCCGCGAACCCGTGCGCGCTCACGGCCTCGACCCTGAGGGGGCCGAGCAGGAGCGGCAGCACGTACGACGTCGCGGAGTAGCCGTAGTCGACGACGATCCGATAGCCGCGTGCGCGGATCGCCTCGGTATCCAGGCTCGCAAGGAGATCCTGGGCGTAGCTCTCGCGCACGCGCGCGGGGTAGCTCACCGCGCCCACCGCGTTGAAGGCGGCACGCCGGAGCTCCAGGCGCGTGAAGTGCTTCTCGATCTCCTTCTGGAGCTCGGCCGTGAGCTGGATTCCGGGCTGCTCGTAGAAGCGGATCTCGAGCATCTCCGGGTCGGAGTAGCTGACCCCCACGTGGAAGCCTGCGTCGAAGCCCTCGCTCTTCAGCAGGTGCCGGCTGACCGCAGCCGGCAGGACGCGCAGGTCGGCGACGTTCACGCCCGTCGAGTTGAGGCCCGAGATCATCGCGCGCTTGACCATCCGGCACGCGGGCGGCGACTCGCGGCTCGCCACGACCCGCGCCCCCCGCTTGAGCGCCGTCCCGAGCGCGGCCGCCAGGCGGACGGCGACCTCGGGGGTGAGGTCGACGTTCACGAGCCCGGAGACCCCGCTCGCGCCGAACAGGCTCGACGTGGCGCGCGACTCCCAGATCAGGCTCTCGTAGATCTGCGCGCCGGTCTCGACCTCCTTGTACGGGTAGATCCGCACCTGCGGCATGACGGCGCTCTGCGCGCCGAGCGTCACCTCGTCGCCGATCGCGGCGCCCTCCTGGACGTGCACGTGGGCCCGGATGTCGCAGGCGCGGCCGACCACCGCCCCCTCGACGCGGGCGCTGCGGCCGATGTGGGTCGCGGCGTCGATTACCGAGCGCTCCGTGCGAGCGCGCTCGAGCAGCGTCACGCTCGAGCCGAGCACCGAGTAGGCGCCGACGGTGGCATCGGGGGCGATGCGGCAGTAGTTGCCGAGGTAGGCCGGCCCCTCGATCGAGTCGAGGTCGTCCACCTCCACCCCCTCGCCCAGCCAGATGTTGCCGCGCAGACGGATGCCGGGGACGGTCAGCCGCACGCGCTCGTCGAGGGCGTCGAAGTTCGCCTGCCGGAACTGGTCGAGGTTGCCGATGTCCTGCCAGTAGGCGTCGAACACGTATCCGTAGAGCGGGCGGCCCATCTCGAGCAGGAGCGGGAAGAGCTCCTTCGAGAAGTCGTACGGCCGGTCGGTCGGAACGTGGCGCAGGAGCTCCGGCTCGAGGACGTAGATGCCCGTGTTGATCGTGTCCGAGAAGACCTGGCTCCAGGACGGCTTCTCGAGGAAGCGCTCGATCCGCCCGTCCTCGTCGGTGACGACGATCCCGAACTCGAGCGGGTTCTCCACCGACTTGAGCCCGATCGTGACGGCGGCCTCCCTTTCGCGGTGGAAGCGGATCAGGTCGGTGAGGTCGACGTCGCAGAGCGCGTCGCCGGAGATGACGAGGGAGGTCTCGTCCAGCCGGTCGCTCGCGAGGCGCACCGAGCCGGCCGTGCCGAGCGGCGACTCCTCGACCGAGTACTCGATCTCCATGCCGAGGGTGTCGCCGTTCCCGAAGTAGCTTCGGATCGCCTGCGGCATGAAGGCGACGGTCACGATCACGTCGTCGAGCCCGTGCTGGTGGAGCAGCTCGAGGATGTGCTCCATGCACGGCTTGCCGACGATCGGCACCATCGGCTTCGGCTGGTTCGAGGTGAGCGGGCGCAGGCGCGTGCCCTCGCCGCCCGCCATCACGACCGCCTTCACGTCCTCACCTCCCGCCGCGCCTTGAGCAGGTAGCCGCCAAGAGATACGACAGCGAAGGCTACGCCGGTCCAGAAGATCCAGAGCGGCCAATCCGTTCCCTCGTGCGTGACCATCACGAAGGCGAGCGACGCGTAGAGCAGCCAGGTCGCCACCTTGCCGGCGAGGTTGACGGTGAAGTCGTAGCCGCGGCCCACGACGAGCTTGTACCCCGCGATGAGCGCCACGTCACGTGCGGGGATCGCGAGCGCGACCCAGGGCAGCCGCCCCGCGTGCCAGAGCAGGATCACCGCCGCGTCGATCATCAGGCGATCGGCAAGCGGGTCGGCGACCTTGCCGAAGCTCGACTCGACCCGCCAGCGCCTCGCCAGCCAGCCGTCGAGCTGGTCGGTCACCCCAGCTACGCCGAAGACGATCGCCGCGGGCCAGCTGTAGCCGCCGTCCGAGGTGAGGACGAGCACGACGAAGACGGGGATCAGGATGAGCCGCGCCACGGTGAGCGCGTTCGGGATCTGCGCCAGTGGGGCGGGTACGGCACGAACGGCCACGATGAAAGGATACGGCGGTGGCGGAGACACTTTCCCTCCCGGGCTTTGTGAACGCTCATAGCCACGCGTTTCAGCGGGCCTTGCGCGGCCGGACGGAAGGAGACGACTTCTGGGGCTGGCGCGACGCCATGCTCGCCCTGGCCGAGGGACTGTCCCCCGAGCAGGTCCGAACCGGCTACGTCCAGGTCTACCGAGAAATGCTCGCTGCCGGCTACACGGCGGTCGGCGAGTTCCATTACCTGGGGCTTCCGGAGGCCCACGCGGCTGTGGAGGCAGCCGCGGAAGCCGGGATCGAGCTCGTTCTGCTGCTTTCGGCCTACGGGCGCGGGGGGCTCGAGCGCTTCCGCCAGGCGTCGGTGGCGGACTACCTCGAGCAGCTCGAGTCGGTGCGCGCAACCGGTGTGCGCGTCGGGCTCGCGCCTCACTCCGTGCGGGCATGTCCCCGCGACTGGCTCGAGGAGCTGGGGGCGTATGCGGCGCGCGAGTCGCTTCCGCTGCACGTCCACGCGGACGAGCAGCCGCGCGAGATCGAGGAGTGCCTCGCCGAGCACGGCCTCCGGCCCGTCGAGCTGCTGGCCGAGACGGGGTGTCTCGGGGCGCAGACGATGGTGATCCATGCGACGCACGCGACCGACCGCGAGCTCGACCTGATCGCCGACGCCGGGGCGCGGATCTGCGTCTGCCCCACCACCGAGGCCAATCTCGGCGACGGCTTCGTGCCTGCGGCCGAGATCTGCGTGCGCGGGATCGGGATGTGCATCGGCTCGGACTCGAACGTCCGCATCGACCCACTCGAGGAGCTGCGCGAGCTCGAGGGCATTGCGCGGCGCCGCGCCTTGCGGCGAAACGTGATCTCCGTCTCGACCCTCCTCTGCTGCGGCGCGGACGAGGGTGCGGCCGCCCTCGGGCTCGACCGCTGGCCCGACGTGGAGGCCGACCTCGACCATCCGTCGCTCTCGGGCGTCGAGGCGGGAGACGTCCACGCCGCGCTCGTCTTCGGCTGCGCCGCCGAGGTGCTGGCCTGATGGCCGCAGTGGGCTTCGTCGGCCTCGGCGCGATGGGCTCGCGGATGGCGCGCCGCCTGCTGAACGCGGGCCACGAGCTGACGGTCTGGAATCGCCACGCAGACAAGGCGGAGTCGCTCGCCGCAGCCGGCGCCGCGGTCGCGACGAGCCCTGCCGAGGCGGCGAGGGCGAGCGAGGTGGTCGTGACCATGGTGACCGACGCCCAGGCGCTCTCCGCCGTCACGGAGGGCTCGGATGGGGTCCTGAGCGGCCTCGGCGCCGGCGCGGCCCTGATCCAGATGTCGACGGTCGGCCCCGCGTCGACCCGGCGGCTCGCCGGGCTCGTGTCCGAGGGCTCGCTCCTCGATGCGCCGGTGCTCGGGAGCATCAGCGAGGCCGAGGAAGGAAGCCTCACGGTCTACGCGAGCGGGCCGGAGGCCCTGCTCGACCGCTGGCACCCGTTGCTCTCGGTGCTGGGCACCGTGCTGCGGGTTGGCTCCGTCGGAGCGGGAACGGCCTCGAAGCTCGTGGCTAACTCGACGCTCGTCGGCGTGATCGGAGTGCTCGGCGAAGCGCTCTCGTTGGCGGCAGGCCTCGGCCTCCCGCGGGAGACGGCCTTCGACGTCCTCGGCACGACGGCGCTCGCGGGCCAGGCCGAGCGCCGCCGCGCGGCCTTCGAGTCCGGCGAGTACCCGCCCCGGTTCCCCGTCTCCCTCGCGCGGAAGGACGCCGACCTGATTCTCGAGGCCGCCGAGGCCGCCGGCCTCGACGTGCGCGTCGCCGCCGCAGCGCGCGCATGGCTCGTGGAGGCCGAGGAGCGGGGCCGCGGCGAGCAGGACTACTCCGTGGTGCTCGACGAGATCGTCCGCACGCCGTGGCGCTGACCGTCGCGATCCTGATCGCGGTGTTCTTCGCACCGTGGCCGTGGAACCTCGTCGTCGTCCTTGCAGGCCTCGGAATCGAGACGGTCGAGCTGACGTGGGGCCTCCGGCTCGCCAGGCGCTGGCGGCCGCAGACCGGCGCCGAGGCGATGATCGGCAAGACGGCCGAGGTCGTGGAGCCGTGCCGTCCGAACGGCCGGGTTCGGGTGCACGGCGAGCTCTGGGAAGCCCGTTGCCCCGAGGGAGCGGATGTGGGCCAGACCGTCCGCATCGAGCGGATCGAGGGCTTGACCCTGGTCGTCTCGCCCGAGCCAGGCGGTTGAGCCGGAAGAAGTGCGGCGCCGGAAGCACGGCCGCACTTCGATCGAGGCCGCTGCGTTGGCTTACCCGCGGACCTGAACGCTCGCCTGCTCGACCGAGATGAACGACATCGAGAAGAAGTCGCCGACCGGGTCGCCGGCCGCCGCTAACACATCGCTAACGCGGGTCTTCGCCTCTGGAGCGGAGGGTCCGATCGACCCATTTGGGTCAGGCTCGCGGAGGCCGCCCGTGACTACGGTGCCCGTGCCACTTGGGGAATTACATGCACCTCAGAAGACTTCTCGTCGCCGGCCTCGCCCTCGCGCTCGCCGGCGCAATCGCGGGGCCCGCGCTTGCCGGACGGAATCTCGTCGTCGGCGTCAATGACGACGCCGTCAAGTCGCGGCCCGGTGTCTCGGCGATCGCGAACGATCTCGGGCTCGGCTATTACCGCGTGACCCAACCCTGGCAGCCTGGGCAGACACAGCCGAGCGCGTCCGACAGCGCCTCGATCGCCGCTGCGCTCAGGAACGCCGGCTCGCAGAAGATCCTCCTGAGCGTGTACGGCCCTGCAAGCGCCGCGCCGGTCAACGCCTCCTCGCGGGGCCAGTACTGCAGCTTCATCTCGTCGATCCTCGATCGCTTCCCGCAGGTCGCCGCGGTCAACATCTGGAACGAGGCCAACCTCAGCTACTTCTGGAAGCCGCAGTTCAATCGCAACGGATCGAGCGCCGCTCCTGCCGCCTACGAGGCGCTGATGGCGCGCTGCTACGACGCGATCAAGAGCCGGCATCCCTCCGTGCGGGTGATCACCTCGATCTCGCCGCGCGGCAACGACAGGCCGCACGCTCGCTCGAACATCTCCCACTCAGCGAAGAACTTCATCAAGAAGATGGGCCAGGCCTACCGCCGCTCGCACCGCCGGGCGCGCATCTTCGACGCCTGGGGGCAGAACATCTACGGCTCGAGCTCGAGAGAGCGCCCGTGGGGGCGCCACCGGCTCGACATCGGTGAGGGCGACTACCCGCGGCTGCTCTCCTACCTGAAGAGCGCCTTCGGAGGCACGCGCCAGCCGGTCCCGGGTAAGAAGGACGTCCGCATCTGGTACCTGGAGGGCGGCTTCCAGACCAGCACCGGCGCCAAGCGCTCGTTCTACGGGAGCAGCGAGACCGACCGCGGGGTCGTCGCCCCGCTCGGCGGTCGAGTCGATCAGGCATCACAGCTGACCGACGCGATCAGGCTCGCCTACTGCCAACCGGCCGTCGGAGCCTTCTTCAACTTCCTGCTCGCCGACGAGCCCAACCTGCACGGCTGGCAGTCAGGCGTCTTCTTCAGCGACTGGACACCGAAACCCTCGTACCCCGCGCTCAAGAAGGTCGTCGCCGAGGTCAACGCACACCGCGTCAACTGCGCGAAGCTGAAGGCGCGGATCAAGAAGCTCGGCGGCTAGGCCGGACACGCGGCTCCTCCGGCGGCAGCCGGTTTCGGCGAGGTTGACGGAGGCGTAGCCTCTTCTCGGCGTGGTCTGAAGGATTCGGCGCTCGTTCAGGCTGATCGGCCTGCGCATAGACAAGACCGACGGAACCGAGAACAATGGGAGGTGAGCCCATGCTGCGGCTCGGCAGTTGGTTCGACGGCCATTAGACAGCCGTTGTCGACTTGGGCTCCCCGCTTGTGTTGCGGCGCAAGCAGGGAGCCCACCTTCGTCCTACCGTGCGCCGCGGGGGATGCGCTCGCCGGCCGCCGGCAGCCGTCCCACCTTCGGAAAACCGGCCCCGGTCGCCCCCGCGTAGGTGTCCGCAGGCAGGGTCTTTCGCTTCAAGAGGAGGAGTAATCGTGTCGAAGCGGAGTTTCGGACTCAGCGCACTGCTGTCCCTCGCCTTCGTCGCCGTAGCGGCCAGCGCGTATGCAAGCGGGAGCCTGCTGCCGCTCGGACCTGCGACCAAGACCCGGCAGCGGACCTTTCACGCCTATTACGACGGTCATAAGGACGCCTACCTCGTCACCGACGTCTCGAGCAAGTCCCAGGCGCGAGCGCTGCACATCAACTACGCGGCCGAGCTCAAGCACGTAAAGAGATTGCCGGCGCAGTACTTCGTCGAGGGTCCCGCGGCCAGTGGACAGATCTCGGTCTTCAGCTCCGAGCCGGGTGAGAGCGACTACAACCCCCTCTGGGAGGAGTTCTTCGTCACCTGGAAGACGGGCGCGAAGCCGGTCCTGCTGGTCAAGGACGATCAGATCAAGGAGCAGCCGACGCTGCGGGACGCCCACGTCGTCCTCAACGCGCCGATCATCAAGGTAGGGAAGTAGCGCCCGCCGACTGAGAGGCCGAGCCACTACAAAGACACGAAGGCCCCGGTTTCCGGGGCTTTCGCGTATCGGGGCGCCGAGATTTGAACTCGGGACCTCTAGTCCCCCAGACTAGCGCGCTAACCAGGCTGCGCCACGCCCCGTTCGGTTTCGCACTTTAGCTCACCGCCTGGTTAGCGGAGACGGCCGCCGGGCTGAGCCCGACGGCCTTTAGGCGGCATCGCAAGCGATGCCTTGGCAGGCTGCGCCACGCCCCGTTCGGTTTCGCACTTTAGCTCACCGCCTGGTTAGCGGAGACGGCTGCCGGGCTGAGCCCGACGGCCTCTTAGGCGGCATCGCAAGCGATGCCTTGGCGGGCTGCGCCACGCCCCGTTCGGTTTCGCACTTTAGCTCACCGCCTGGTTAGCGGAGACGGCCGCCGGGCTGAGCCCGACGGCCTCTTAGGCGGCATTGCAAGCGATGCCTTGACAGGCTGCGCCAAGTCGGTGGCGGGCGGGCGACCAGGGCGATCGGCCGCGTCTCGGGCCGCATCGCGAGCTCGTTAGCGCTTGTCGCCCAGGCGCTTGTACAGGCGGTCGATCAGGTCAGGCATATCCTCGAGGCGCCTCGTGATCACCCGCAGGCGGTACTCGCGGAAGTGCTCCGGCTCCACGCCCAGCGCCTTGGCGAGCTGGGCGACGACCTTGTCCGAGGGGACCGGGCGGTTGCCGTGCACCAAGTGGTTCAGGTAGCCGGCCGAGAGCTTCGTCCTGTCGGCCAGCGCGCGGTACGTCACTCCGGTCTCGCCCATCAGGCGCTCGATCGTCGGACCGAACGGCTCCTCGCTGAACCTGCGGCGCCGGCGCGGCACTAAAGGATCGTCCCGAGCTCGGGAATGGGCACGCGCCGCTCCTCGCCGCCGGCGCGCTCGCGGACGTCGACGCCGCCGTCCTCGGCGGTCTTCCTGCCGACGGTGACGCGCAGCGGGATGCCGATCAGGTCGGCATCGGCGAACTTCTCACCTGCTCGCGCGTCCCGGTCGTCCAGCAGCACCTCCGCCCCCGCTTGGTCGAGCACGCGCGCAGCCTCCTCGGCCTGGTGCTCGACGCCTGGCAACGCGAGCACGTGGACATCGTACGGCGCGATGGTACGTGGCCAGACGATGCCGTGCTCGTCGTGCCCCTGCTCGACCGCCGCCGCGACGATCCGCCCCGGGCCGATCCCGTAGCTGCCCATGACCAGCGGACGCTCGGCCCCGTCCTCGTCGACGAAGGTCGCATCCAGCGGCCCCGAGAAGCGCGTCTCGAGCTTGAAGATGTGTCCGACCTCGATCGCCACCTGTAGGCGTAGATGCCCGCCGCAGTTGGGACATGCGTCTCCGGCGCGAACTTCTCTGAGATCGGCGAAGCGCGGCTCGTAGTCGCGGCCCGCCTGGACTCCGCGCAGGTGGACGTCGTCCCGGTTGGCGCCGACCACGTACTGGCCCTCGCGCAGCGCCTCGTCGGCGATCACGGCGACCGAGGCGCCGACAGGGCCGATCGAGCCTCCGTTGGCCCCGAACGTGGCCCGGACTTCGTCGGGCTCCGCCGTCCGGAAGTTCTCCCCGAGCGCTGCGAGCAGCTTCATCTCGTTCAGGCGATCGTCGCCGCGGACGAGCGCGAGCACGACGCCGCCATCGACGACGACCGGCATCGCCTTCGCGGTGGCGCGCGGATCGACGCCGAGGAACTCCGAGACCGCCTCGATCGTCCGCTGCCCGGGAGTCTCGACCTCCTGCGGCTCGGGCAGCGCGTCCGGGAAGTCGGGTGCCGAGGGGATTCCGCTCGCGATCTCGATGTCGGCGGCGTAGTCGCCGTTCTCGCAGAGGACGAGGGTGTTCTCACCCGAGCCTGAAGGCGCGAGGAAGTCCTGGCTGCCGCTGCCGCCCATGATCCCGGACTCGGCGGCCACCTCGACCGCCTCGATCCCGCAGCGCTGGAAGATCCGCTTGTACGCCTCGGAGTGCTTGCGGAAGCTCTCGTCCAGCCCGGCCTCGTCGCGGTCGAACGAGTAGGCGTCCTTCATGATGAACTCGCGCACGCGGATCAGCCCGCCGCGCGGCCTGGGCTCGTCTCGGTCCTTGACGGAGAAGTGGTAGAGGATCTTCGGCAGCTCCCGGTAGCTCTGGATCTCCCGCGCGTGGAAGGTGACCGTCTCCTCGTGGGTCATCGGGAGCACGAACTCGCGCCCAGCGCGGTCCTGGAGCTTGAACACCTCGGGGATCACGTAGCGCCCCGACTGCTTCCAGAGCTCGGCCGGCGTGAGCAGCGGCATCAGCATCTCCTGGCCGCCGATCGCGTCCATCTCCTCGCGCACGATCTGCTCGACCTTGCGGTAGACCCGCCAGCCGAGGGGCATGTACGTCCAGATCCCGGCGCTCACCTGCCGGATGAAGCCGCCGCGGAGGAGCAGCTTGTGGCTCACCGCCTCGGCGTCGGCGGGATCCTCGCGCAGCGTCGGGTCGAAGAGCTGTGAGGCTCGGGCGACTGGCATGGCGGGGAGGTTACGCGAGTGTTGCCCTGCTTGGCGCGGCTCGCCTCACGGGGGAAACCCGGTTTCCCCCGTGTGCCCCCTCGTCGAGTTGACGCGTTTCTCGCGCAGAAGAGGCTCCGGCGGGCAAATTCCGCCTCCGCCGAGCGAGAACTGAGAGCGCTCGACCGTTACACGCGGGCGTGAACGCGTTTGCGAATCATTCGCCCCAACTCGACGGCGGCCACCGCACCGATGAGCAGGGCCAGGCCTCGCCAAGAGCGAAGTTCGAATGCCACGGCGATCGCTGCCACCGCCAGCCCGAAGCGGAGTACTGACTTGACGTGCCGGGCCATTGCGACGCGGTCGAGCAGCACTACGAGGAGAACAAGCGCCGCGAAGATCGCGATGAAGAAGAGGTCGCGCGGCGCCACAGCCGACGTGTTAGTCCATGGGGATTAGCGAGGCCTCGGCCATCGCAAGGGCCGCGGGCTTTGCCATTTTCAGGCGCTTGGGCCGGTACATGCCGTCGGCGATCCACTTGTCGATCTCGTGGAAGAGCTCGTCGACGAGGATCTCCGACGAAACCTTCTTCAGCACGCGGCCGTGCGCGTACACGAAGCCGACGTCGCGGCCGCCCGCGATGCCGAAGTCCGCGTCGCCGGCCTCGCCGGGCCCGTTGACCGCGCAGCCGAGCACGGCGACCTCGAAGTGCTGCGGGTACTCGCGCAAGCGCTCTTCGACGACCTCCGCGAGCTGCTGCACGCCGACGTTGTCGCGCCCGCAGCTCGGGCACGCGATCATGATCGGACCCCGCTCGCGCAGGCCCAGCGCCTTCAGGATCTCGAACGCGGTCCGCACCTCCTCGACCGGGTCGGCGGTCAGCGAGACCCGCATCGTGTCCCCGATTCCGTCGACAAGCAGCGCACCCATCCCGACGGCGCTCTTGATCGACCCCGAGTACGGCGTCCCGGCCTCGGTCACGCCGAGGTGAAGCGGGTACGGGACCTTCGAGGCGAGCAGCCGGTAGGCGCGGATCATCGTCGGCACGTGGCTCGACTTGACCGAGATCTTGAAGTCGTAGAAGCCGAGGCTCTCGAGCAGCCTGACCTCCTCGAGCGCCGCCTCCACGAGCGCCTCGGCCTGGTCGCGCTGCGCGAGCTCCGCGAGGTGCTTCGGCAGCGAGCCCGAGTTGGCGCCGATCCGCATCGGGATCATCGCGCGCTGGGCGGCGCGCACGACCTCCGCCACCTTGTCCGACCCGCCGATGTTGCCCGGGTTGATGCGGACGGCGGCCACGCCGGCCTCGATCGCGCGCAGCGCGAGGCTCGCGTTGAAGTGGATGTCGGCGATCACGGGGATCGGCGAGAGACGGACGATCTTCGGCAGCGCGTCGGCGTCCTCGCCCTTGGGCACGGCCACGCGGACGACCTCGCAGCCGGCGGACGCGAGGGAAGCGATCTGTGC
>JBKPAM010000079.1:0-21082 GCA_046726435.1 Actinomycetota bacterium | reverse complement strand
CGTTCGTGGAGAGCAAGCTGTCGTCGGCACTGGAGGGGTTCGAGGTCGGGAAGACCGAGTCGGGCGCCTGGATGCTGCGACGCCGGCGCGACTAGCCGGTCAGCGGTCCGCGCCTAGGATCCTGCCGACCCCCGTCGCTAGAGAGCAGCGAGTAGAGGATCGAATCGAAGCGTGTGCCGTCGGGCCAGGCGCGGGACGCACGCTCGATCCCCTCTCGCGTGAATCCCGCGCGCTCGGCGACGCGGCGGGACGCGGCGTTCTCCGGGTGTGTGCGCAGCTCGATCCGTTCGATGCCGAGCTCATCGAACGCCCAGCGCGCAATGATCCGGACGGCGCGCGTCGCGAGGCCGCGCCCCCGTGCCGACGCGCGCAGGAAGTACGAGACCTCCGCGATCCGGTGCTCGCCGAAGCGGAGATTCACGCCGCCGACGACCTGATCCGTGGCGGCGCCCACGATCCGAAAGACGGCCCAGGTGCCTTCCTGCCACGCGCGGAGGCCGCGCTCGATGTTGGCGCGGGCCTCTTCCTCGTCCGACGGCTCGGCATCCCAGCCCATCCACTTCCGGATGTCCGGCTCGGAGTAGAGCGCACGGATCGCCTCCACGTCGCGCTCCGTGCCCGGCCGGAGGACCATGTCGGCGTCTCGGAGCGGCGGATCCGGCGGAAGAAGCGGGCGCACGGGCTACAGGGGCGGAGACGATAGGCGCTGGGTGGTCCGTACGATGTCGCCATGCGGTTCGGTTCGGTCGACGACGTCGAGCGCGCGCTCGGCGAGGCCTCCTACCTACCCGATCGCGGTCTCGCCACGTCGATCTACCTCGCGCTCGAGATGCGGCGGCCGCTGCTGCTGGAGGGAGAGGCCGGCGTGGGGAAGACCGAGGTCGGCAAGACCCTCGCCGGGCTGCTCGGTGCCGAGCTGATCCGGCTCCAGTGCTACGAGGGGATCGACTCCGGGCAGGCGCTCTACGAGTGGGATTACGCGCGCCAGCTCCTCTACGCGCGCGCGCTCCAGGCGGGCGAGGTCGACCCGAGCAGCCGCGTGGAGGAGCTGTACGGGCCGGAGTTCCTGCTCGAGCGGCCGCTGCTGGGTGCCATCCGCGCCGGGTCCAGCGCGCTGCTCTTGATCGACGAGCTCGACCGCGCCGACGACGAGTTCGAGGCGTTCCTGCTCGAGGTGCTCTCCGACTACGCGGTCACGCTGCCGGAGCTCGGGACGATCGCGGCCGACGAGCCGCCTGCGGTGGTGATCACGTCGAACCGGACTCGGGAGCTTCACGACGCGCTCAAGCGGCGTTGCCTCTACCACTGGATCGACTTCCCCGAGCTCGAGCGAGAGGTCGAGATCATCCGCCTCCGGGTTCCTGGGGTCTCCGAGCAGCTTGCGCGCTCCGTGGCCGCAGCGGTGGCGCGGCTGCGTGAGCTCGAGCTCGTCAAGCACCCGGGAGTGGCCGAGGCGATCGATTGGGCGCAGGCGCTGACTGTGCTCGGCGCTTCGTCGGCCGACGGGAACGAGGCGCGCGAGACGCTCGGCTGGGCGGTGAAGAACCGTGAGGACCTCCGCCGCGCCGAGGCGGCACTCAGTGATTGACTCCGTCGGAGTCCTCACGAGGTTCTCGCGCTCGCTGCGGGACGAGGGCCTCCCCGTCGGAACGGGTCGGGTCGTCCGCTTCTGCCGCGCTGCGGCGCTGCTCGAGCCCCGCGACCTGTACTGGGCCGGCCGCGCGACGCTCGTCTCGCACCCGCAGCACCTTGAGGTGTACGACCGGGTGTTCGTGTCGTTCTTCGGCGGCTCGCCCGGCCAGGCCGAGTCGCCGGTACGTGTCCGCGTGACCTCCGAGCTCGCACCCGAGGTCGAGCTCGGTCTCGCCAGCCCGATCGAGCTGCTCCGCCGCAAGAGCTTCAGCGATTGCTCGGAGGACGAGCTTCGCCAGCTCGCGGAGCTGATGGCCCGCAACTCGCTGTCGGTGCCGCTGCGGCGGACGAGGCGGCGACAGGCTGCGAAGCGCGGGGCGCCCGATCTCCGCCGCACGCTGCGCCGCTCGTTCCGGACCGCCGGCGAGCCTGTCGAGCGGGCCTGGCGCGAGCGGCGTGTCCAGCCGCGGCGGCTCGTGCTGCTGCTCGATGTCTCGGGCTCGATGGCCGACTACTCGCGCGCGCTCGTCATGTTCGCCCACGCGGCGCTCCGGTCGAGTCCGCGCTGGGAGGCCTTCTGCTTCGGGACGCGCCTGACGCGCGTGACCAGAGCGCTTCGGGTCGCCGGTCCCGACGAGGCCCTTCGCCGCGCGGCGGCCGAGGTCTTCGACTGGGACGGCGGAACGCGCATCGGCGAGTCGCTGAAGCGGTTCCTGGACGAGTACGGCCACGGCGGGATGGCCCGCGGCGCCGTCGTCGTCCTGTGCTCGGACGGCCTCGAGGTCGGCGACCCGGAGCTCCTCGCCGAGCAGATGGCGCGCCTCGCGCGCCTGGCGCACCGGGTCGTCTGGCTGAACCCGCTGAAGGAGGACCCGGCCTACGAGCCGCTGGCGCGCGGAATGAAGGCCGCCCTTCCCTACGTGGACGACTTCGCCGGCGGGCACAACCTCGCCAGCCTGGAAGAGATCGCTCGCCGGCTCGCGAGTCTCAGCTAGTCGACGCCGGCGTGGATGCGGCCGCGGGCGGTCTGCAGTGAGCCGCCCTCCCGGCCCGCCCGCGTCGCGAGCATCTCGGCGAGGATCGACACCGCCGTCTCGGCCGGCGTGATCGCCCCGATGTCCAGCCCGCACGGGCCGGAGATCCGGTCGAGCGAGTCCTCCGGGACGCCGGCCTCGAGCAGCCGTTCGCGGCGCCGCTCCTGGTTGCGGCGTGATCCGAGAGCCCCCACGTAGAAGGCGTCGGTCTCGAGCGCGCCCTTCAACGCCGGGACGTCGAACTTGTCGTCATGCGTGAGCACGATCACGGCGGTAGCGGAGTCGGGACGCACGCGATCCAGGGCCTCCTCGGGCCACCCGACGATCAGCTCGTCGGCGCTCGGGATCCGCTCCGCGGTCGCGAACTTGCCGCGCGCATCGGCGACGTAGGTGCGCCAGCCGAGCTGCTTCGCGGCGGCGCACAGCGCCTCGGCGGTATCGACCGCTCCGATCACGAGCAGGCGAGGCGGAGGCTCGTAGACGTCCGCGAAAACGACCCGGTCGTCGTCCTCGAGCACGCGGCTCCGCCCCGAGCGGAGGAGCTCGTCGAGCTGCACGGCGAGCGCCGCGGGCGCGTCCGTCTCCTCGCCCTCGACGGCGAGCCAGCTCCGGCCGGCGTCCTGGCCGTCCACGACAGTGAAGAGCACGGCGCGGCCCTCGTTCTCGACGATCCGCCGCAGCCGGTCCAGCAGCTGCTCGCCGGGCTCCACCACGAACACGTCGATCTCGCCGCCGCAGGGCAGCCCGACCTCGAGCGCGAGGTCGTCCGAGATCCCGTACGTGAGCAGCCGCGGGTCGCCACCGCCGAGCACCTCCTGCGCAGCGCCGTAAACCTCGTTCTCGACGCAGCCCCCCGAGACGGAGCCGGCCAGCTCCCCGCCGGAGGAGACCCCGAGCTTGGCGCCCACCGGCCGCGGTGCGGAGCGGCGTGTGGCCACGACCGTCGCGAGCGCGATTCGCTCGCCGCGCTGCCGCCAGCGCCCGATGTCTCCGAGAATCTCCTTCATTCGAGGCCACCCATTCTGCCGACAGCGGGGTAGTTAGACTCGGACCAGGAATCGAAGGGGAGGTTCGATGGCTATTCGGGTTGGGATCAACGGCTTTGGCCGGATCGGGCGCAACTTCTTCCGCGCGCACCTGAAGCGCGGTGGGGACTTCGAGGTCGTGGCGGCGAACGATCTCGGAGACGCCGAGACCATGGCCTACCTGCTCAAGCACGACTCCGTGCTGGGGACGCTCGAGGAGGACGTCTCCGAAGGCGACGGCAAGATCACCGTCGGCGGCAGCGAGATCCAGCTCCTGAGCGAGCGCGATCCGGCGGGCCTGCCCTGGCGCGACCTCGGCGTCGACGTGGTGCTGGAGTCGACCGGCTTCTTCACCGACCGCGACGGCGCGGCGAAGCACCTCGACGGCGGCGCGAGGAAGGTCATCATCTCCGCGCCCGCCAAGGGCCCTGACGTGACGATCGTGCTCGGCGTCAACGAGGACGACTACGACCCGGAGTCGCACGACGTGATCTCGAACGCCTCGTGCACGACGAACTGCGTCGCGCCGCTCGCGAAGGTCCTGCACGACGACATGACGATCGAGCGCGGCTTCATGACCACGATCCACGCGTACACGAACGACCAGCGCGTGCTCGACCTCCCGCACGAGGACCTGCGCCGTGCGCGGGCGGCCGCGATCAACCTGATCCCGACCTCGACCGGCGCCGCGCGGGCGATCGGGCTCGTCATGCCCGACCTGCAGGGAAAGGTCGACGGCATGTCGATGCGCGCTCCCGTGCCGACGGGCTCGATCGTCGACCTCGTCGTCCAGGTCGGACGCGAGACGAGCGCCGACGAGGTGAACGAGCTCTTCCGCTCGAAGGCGGACGCGGGCCGATTCGAAGGGATCCTGCAGTACTCCGACGAGGAGCTCGTCTCGACCGACATCCAGCACTCGTCGTTCTCGTCGATCTTCGACAGCAAGCTGACGATGGCGAACGGGAACCTCGTCAAGGTCTTCGGCTGGTACGACAACGAGTGGGGCTACTCGTGCCGGCTGGTCGACCTCGTCGCCAAGGTCGGCGCGACCCTGCCGGCCGCGGTCTCGGCCTAGTTGCCCAGGTCGGTTCGGCAGGCCGAGGTCGGCGGCAAGCGCGTGCTCGTGCGCGCCGACCTGAACGTGCCGCTCGAGGCAGGCGAGGTCGCCGACGACACGCGCATCCACGCCTCGCTGCCGACACTGCAGTACCTGGTCGAGCACGACGCGGCGGCAGTTGTCGTGTGTTCCCACCTGGGCCGACCGAAAGGGCCTGATCCCGCGTTCTCGATGGAGCCGGTGCGGGAGCGCCTTCGCGACCTGCTACCCGACGACCGCATCGAGGTGCTTGAGAACACGCGCTTCGACCCCGGCGAGACGGAGAACGACCCCGAGTTCGCGCGGCGCCTCGCCGACGACAACGACCTGTTCGTGGAGGATGCGTTCGGCTCGGTACACCGCGCCCACGCGTCGACCGTCGGCGTCGCCGAGCTGCTGCCGGCTTACGCGGGGCTGCTGCTCGAGCGCGAGCTGGAGGAGCTCGGGAAGCTGCTCGGTGAGGTCGAGCGGCCCTTCGTGCTCGTCTCCGGCGGCGCGAAGGTCGAGGACAAGCTCGGCGTCCTGCGCAACCTCGGCGGCAAGGCCGACACGGTGCTCGTCGGCGGCAAGATGGCGGAGGAGCTGCGAGAGGGGAGCCCGCTCGGCTTCGACGTGGTGCTCCCGACCGACGTGGTCGCTGCTGCCGCCTTCGAGGAGGACGCCGAGGCCAAGGTGGTCCCGTACGACGCGCTCCCCGAAGGCTGGTTCGGCCTCGACATCGGCCCGGGCTCGCGCGAGCGGTTCGCCGCGGAGATCGCGAGGGCGAGGACGATCTTCTGGAACGGGCCGATGGGCGTCTTCGAGTGGCCGCGCTTCGCCGAGGGCACGAACGCAGTCGCCGAGGCGGTCGCCCGCGCCGAGGCCTACTCGGTCGTCGGCGGCGCCGACTCGGCCCGCGCTCTCCGAGAGCTCGGCCTGGAAGATGCCGTCTCGTGGCTCTCGACGGGCGGCGGGGCGGCGCTCGAGCTGCTCGAGGGCAAGGAGTTGCCCGGGGTCGCCGTCATCCCGGACGCGTGACGCTCGCCGCGGCGAGGCGTCGGGTCGAGGAAGACCTCGCCGACGTCGGGCACGGTGTGGCGGAGCCGGCGCTCGATGTCGCCGGCGAGCTGCTCGACCGCGCCTGCGTCGAGCCCGTCCTCGAGGTCGCGCAACCGAGTGCGCCGCCTCCGCGAGCATGGCGGCCGACCCGGAGACGACTCCGCAAAGATCTTCACGACGGCGATGGCCGCGTTGGCGGCCAGGGCGATGAGGACGGTCTTCCTCTCTGGCACCTCCGTAACATGCCCGGCCGGTGGCGCTTCTAGCCGCGAACTGGAAGATGTTCAAAGGCCCGCGTGAGACGCGGGCGTTCTGCGGGCAGTTCCGGCCGCCTGACGGAGTCGAGGCGGTGCTGTGCCCGCCGTTCGTGTCGCTCTCCGCCGCGTTCGAGAGCGGCCACACGATCTTCGCCCAGAACGTGCACTGGGCCGAGGAGGGCGCCTTCACGGGCGAGGTGTCGGCGCCGATGCTGCTGGAGCTCGGGGTCACAGGCGCGATCGTCGGCCACTCCGAGCGGCGCCAGTACTTCGGCGAGACAGACGAGACCGTCGCCCGGCGGACCGCGGGCGCCCTCGAGCACGGCCTGCGCGTGATCGCCTGCGTCGGCGAGTCCCTGGAGGAGCGCGAGTCCGGCCAGATGGAGCTCGTGCTGCGGGTACAGGTCGAGGCGATCGAGGGCGCGGTGGGCGCGCACGAGCGGCTGGTGATCGCCTACGAGCCGGTCTGGGCGATCGGCACGGGCCGCACCGCGACCGCGGAGCAGGCGCGGGAAGCCCATGCGCACATCAAGGGCCTGCTCGACGTGCCGGTGCTCTACGGCGGCTCGGTCAAGCCCGAGAACGCCGCCGAGCTGCTCGCGGAGGAGGGCGTCGACGGCGCCCTCGTAGGCGGCGCCTCGCTCCACGTGGAATCGTTCACGGCGATTTGCCAGGCCGCCGTCAGCTCGTAGTCCTCGTCGTCCTCGACGGCTGGGGCTGCGCGCCCCCCGGGTCTGGGAACGCGGTCGAGCTTGCAGAGACGCCGGTGTTCGACCGGCTCTGGCGCGAGTACCCGCACACGACGCTGGAGGCTTCTGGCGAGGCGGTCGGACTGCCCGAGGGCCAGATGGGGAACTCGGAGGTCGGCCACCTGACGATCGGCTCCGGGCGCGTGCTCGACCAGGACCTCCAGCGGATCAACCGCGCGATCGAGAACGGCTCCTTCTTCGACAATCCGGCGCTCAGGGCCGTCTTCGACAAGGGCGTCGACGTCCATCTGCTCGGGCTCGTCTCCCATGGCGGCGTGCACTCGCACATCGACCACCTGAAGGCACTGCTCCGCTTTGCGCCCGAGCGCACCTGGATCCACGCCTTCACCGACGGCCGCGACGTCTCGCCGACGTCGGCGGTGCGCGACCTCGCCGAGCTCCCCGTCGAGCGGATCGCCACCGTCGCCGGCCGGTACTACGCGATGGACCGCGACAAGCGCTGGGACCGGACAGATCGCGCCTACCGCGCCATCTGTCTAGGAGAGGGTGAACAGGCCGACGACCCCGTCGAGGCGGTGAAGCGAAGCTACGAGCGCGGCGTCACCGACGAGTTCATCGAGCCGATCGTGGTCAGCGGCCGGCCGCGCTTGACGCGATCGGACGCGGCGATCTTCTTCAACTTCCGTCCGGACCGCGCGCGGCAGCTGTCGAAGCTTCTGCTCGACGGCGGCTTCGACCTCACCACGATGACGCGCTACAGCGACGAGCTCGACTGTCCGGTCGCCTTCGGCGAGCAGCTAGTCGACGAGACGATGGCAGAGGTGCTCGCCGCGGCGGGCCTCACGCAGCTGCACGCCGCCGAGACGGAGAAGTACGCGCACGTGACCTACTTCTTCAACGGCGGCCGCGAGGAGGAGTGGCCGGGGGAGACCCGGATCCTCGTCCCCAGCCCGCGCGAGGTCGGCACCTACGACAAGCAGCCCGAGATGTCGGCAGAGGAGGTCGCGGCGCGCTTCTGCGAGGCGCTGGAGGATGACGGGTTCGCCTTTGCCGTCGTCAACTTCGCGAATCCGGACATGGTCGGGCACTCCGGCGTCATCCCTGCGGTCGTCAAGGCCGTCGAGGTGACGGACGCCTGCCTCGGCCGGGTGGTCGAGACCGTCGACCGCCTCGGCGGCGTCATGCTGATCACGGCCGACCACGGCAACGCCGAGCACCTGCTCGAGCCCGACGGAAGCCCTCACACCGCGCACACGACGAACCCGGTGCCGCTGATCGTCACCGATCCCGAGGCGCGGCTCCGCGAGGGCGGCGAGCTGAAAGACCTGATTCCAACCGCGATCGCTTACCTCGGCCTCACGAAACCTTTACAGATGACGGGACAAAACCTCTGCAAATAGCCCATTCTGAGCATGTGCAAGAAGCCTCGCTGTCGCCTATACTCCGCAGGCCTTGTCTCTGGCCCAGCCGGATCTCGGCGTTCTGCGGAAGGCGCAAAAGGGTGACGAGCGAGCGTTCTCGCTCATTCTGCGAGCCTACGAGACGCCCGTGTTCAATTACGTACTCCGCCTCGTGGGCGGAGACCGCGCGCTCGCCGAGGATCTGACCCAGGAAGTCTTCCTGCGGGTCTTCCAGGGCCTGCCGAAGTTCTCGCTCCGTTCGAAGTTCACGACCTGGCTGTTCCAGGTGACGAAGAACCGCGTGCTCGACGAGCTTCGTGCCAGCGAGCGCCGGCCGCGCGCGCTCGTCGCGCTCGACGACATCGCTCCGCTCGAGGTGCTGGACGCACCGGTCGAGCGGCTCCAGGAGATCGACGCGCTCTGGCGGGCGGTCGAGAACCTGAGCACCGACCTGAAGATGGCGCTTCTGCTCCGCGACGTGGTCGGCCTCTCGTACACGGAGATCGCGGACTCGCTCGAGGTGACCCTCGCGACCGTGAAGTGGCGGATCTACAAGGCGCGCGAGGAAGTGCAGATCGCGCTCGTCCGCGAGGGCGTCAGCTTCGGCGCCGAGCCTGCGGCCGCCGAGCCAACGAGCGCCGCGTCCTAACGCGAGTACCGCCGCAGCCAGGCCGCGATCGTTCTCGCCTGCTGCTGGGCGTCCGCCTGGTGGGCGATCGGAGCTGCCCGTGCGGGGGCCGGCCTGGGCGGGGGTGAGCCGTTGTCGCGCGTCGCCAGGCTCACCGCGAGAGCGACCGCCACCGCCGCGATCAGCACCGCCGCGAGCGCGAGCCAGACGCGGCTCCGCGGCTTTCGCGGCGCCGCCATCGGAACCGTGGGCGGCTCGGGCGATTCGGGCGCGAGCTCTTGCGCCAGCGCCTCCGCGGATCGCGGCCGGTAGTCCGGGTTGCGCGCCAGGGAGCGCATGACGGCGTCCTCCACGCGGCGCGGCACCTCCGCCGCGAGCTCGCTCACCGGAGCGATCGCTCGCTCCGCCTGCCTCTCGGCAAGGTCGGCCATCGAGTCGGCCGTGTAGGGCGGCTGCCCGGTCAGGAGCTCGTACAGCACCGCGCCAAGGGAGTAGACGTCCGCCGCCGCGGTCACCTCTCCGCCGGCCGCCTGTTCCGGCGCGAGGTACGCGGCGGTGCCGAGCACCGTCCCGGCCTGCGTGAGCGCCGTCGACTCCGCGGCGCGCGCGATCCCGAAGTCCGCGACCTTGAGCATCCCGTCCTCGCGCAGCAGCAGGTTCTGCGGCTTGACGTCGCGGTGCACGAGCCCCGCCGCGTGCGCATGGGCGAGGCCGCGGCAGGCCTGAACGGCAAGACCGACGGCCTCGTCGGGCGGTAGCCGCCCGCGCTCGCGGAGGAGCTCGGCGAGGGTCGGGCCGTCGACGAGCTCCATCACGATGTAAGGCTTCCTGTCCTCGCTCTCGCGCACGTCGTAGATGCTCACGACGTTCGGGTGCGAGAGCCGAGCGGCCAGCCGCGCCTCCCGCAGCAGCCGGCTGCGAAACGCAGCATCGCCGGCGAGGCTCTCGGCGAGGACCTTCACCGCGACTGGCCGGTCGAGCTCCGTGTCGCGGGCGAGGTAGACGGTCGCCATCCCGCCGCGGCAGAGCGGGCGCTCGAGCCGGTAGCGGCCGCCGGAGACGACGGGCACGCTCACTGCTCGTCCTCGTCGTGCTTCTTGCCGTGGCCGTGGCCGTGCTCGTGCCCGCCGTGCTTCCCGTGCTCGCGGCGATTCGGCTCGACCGGGGGCGGAGGCGGGGTGCACGCGGCCAGGCGTCCTGCGAGGTCGCGAGCCGCCGACAGCAGCGGCCGCTGGTATCGGGCAGGGATGCGCCCGGCCGAGGCGACCACGTCGCGGCGGAACCGGGCCGCCGCGTCGCGGGCCGCGCAGCTCCCGGGCGCCAGCACGGCCACGCGGTCGGCTTCGGCTGCGAGCCTCGCAGCCACGCCGGCGGGAATCCGGGGCGGGAGCGGCGGAGGAGGCGTTGCCGAGTTCCCGCCGCCGCACCCGGCGAGCAGGAGCGCGCTAGATGCCGTGAGCAAGCCGTTCCGCCAGCACATCCGGCAACCCCCTCTCGCGGATCTCCCCCTGGGTGCGGGCGATGTCGTACTCGACACGCCGGAACCACGCGCGCCGGTCCGCGAGATCGAGCAGGAGCCACGCCGCCAGCGGGCTGCCGTCACGCGGCTGCCCGACCGAGCCGGGGTTGAGCAGCCAGCGCCCGGAGCCCAGCTCCGTCTCGGTTCCGGAGGGCGCGAGGCCTCCGTCCAGCATGCCGCCGTCCAGCGAGATCGCCAGCGGCACGTGGCTGTGCCCGACGAGCAGCAGGGGCGCCTCCGTCAGCGCGAATGCCGCCGCCGCGGCCTCCGCCGAGAGCACGTATTCCCAGACGGGATCGCGCGGGCTCGCGTGGAAGAGCTCCACGCCGTCGCGCCGTGCGACCGGCCGCACCGACTCGAGGTAGGAGCGAGCGCCCTCGTCGAGCACGCCGCGCGTCCAGCGCGCCGCCACGACCGCGTCGCCCGCGAAGTCCGCGAGATCGAGCTCGCCGAGCACGCCGAGGTCGTGGTTCCCCGCGAGGCAGAGCGCCGCCCGCCGCTCGACCTCCGCGCAGCAGGGGTTGGGGCGCGGCCCGTAGCCGACGAGGTCGCCCAGGCACCAGATCTCCTCGGGCTCCTCCCGCGCGATCGCCTCGAGCACGGCCTCCAGGGCGTGCCAGTTAGCGTGGACATCCGAGATGACAGCGACCCGCGTCGCCAAGCTCTCAACCTTAGTTGCGCTGCTTGTCGGGTGGCTGGCGGCGGCGTGGTTCCTCACGCGGACGACGATTCCCGGCGACCTGCGGCTGCCACACGTCGACGCGGGCACGGAGTTCTCCCGCTCGATCCTGCACCGCTCCGCGCACTACGACGGCTTCCTGCGCTGGCTGTGGGTGGCAGGGACCGTCACGACGCTCCTGGCACTCCTCGTCTTCAGCTTCCTCGGGCCGAGGACCGCCCGGGCCTGGGAGCTCGGCCGGGTCGCGACCGGCGTGATGGTCGGCGCCGTCACGACCCTGGGCACGTGGGCGGTCGGCCTTCCGTTCGGCGCGCTCGCTCTCTGGTGGGGTCGCCGCTACGGGCTCGAGAAGGAGAGCTACCTGCACTGGGCGCTGAGCCAGTGGCCGGCGCTGCTCGGCCAGGTGGTCGGGCTGACGATTGCGCTGACGATCCTGATGCTGCTCGCCGGCCGTTTCGGGCGGCGTTGGTGGCTCGCGGCCGCTCCGCTCTTCGTCGCGCTCGGCGCGGTGCTCGTCCTCGTGCTGCCGTACGTCGAGACGCTCGGCACCCGCAAGCCGCACCGAACGCCCGTGGCCGCCCGGATCCGCGAGCTCGCCCGCGACGAAGGAGTGGGGGACACGCCGGTCCGGATAGAGAACATGAGCGACGAGACGAGCGCCGCGAATGCGATGGCGACGGGAATCGGGCCCTCGGCCCGCGTCTTCATCTGGGACACGTTCTTCGACGGCCGCTTCACCAACCGGGAGATCGAGCTCGTGGCCGCGCACGAGTTCGGCCACGTGGCTCACCGGCACATCTGGAAGGGCCTCGGGTGGTCGCTCCTGCTGACGGTGCCCGCCTTCTTCGTCGTCGAGATCGTGACCAGGCGCCGCGGTGGGCTCGAGCGCCCCGAGGTGGTGCCGTACGCGCTACTCGTGCTGGCCGTGATCGGGCTCGTCGTCACGCCGTTCGGGAACGCGGTCTCAAGGCGGTACGAGGCCGAGGCCGACTGGTCGGCCCTTCGCGCGACGCACGACCCGGCCTCCGCGGAGAGCCTCTTCCGCAAGTTCACGCGCTACGACCTCGTCCAGCCGAGCCCGCCGGGCTGGTCGTACGTGATGATCGACAACCATCCGACGGTGGTGCAGCGGATCGCGATGGCCCGCGCCTGGCAGGCGCGTGCAGGCACGCGCTAGGCGTCGTTCTCGGGCGTCTCCGGGAGGTTGCGGATCCCCTCCCGCGACGACCACTTCGACCACGAGTCCTGCATGGCGTCGAGGAGCTCCCGCATGAACCGCGTCGACATGTTCACGCGCGCGACGACGACGCCCGGCACGTCGCCCTCCTCGACCTCGTGGTCGATCCGGGCGAACGTCAGGGTGAACTCGTAGTCCGAGAAGCTGATGTTGGCGAAGTTCGAGTAGACCCCGGCCAGGTTCTCGGGGTCGAGATGGATGTTGAGCTGGCGCTCTTGGCCGTCGCCTTCCACTGCTCGAAGATACTACCCGCGTGATTGGCCCGTTCACCGCGCGCCGTGTCGCCTATGCCGTCGCGGCGCTGCTGGCGTTGATCGCCGGCGGCGCGGTCGCCTTTCACCAGTCGCTGAACGAGTCCTGGATGCAGGCCGTCTACCGCACGATGGTCACCGTCTCGCTGGCCGGCCTTGACACCGTCCCGCGCAACGACTGGGCGAGAGGCGTCTCGATAGTCCTCGTGATCGCCGGACTCACTATCTTTGCGTACGTCGCCGCGATCCTCGTCGAGGGGATCGCGGGCGGCGTCTTCACTGGGGCGCTGGCCGAACGAAGGAGGCAACGGGCGATCGAGCACCTGCGCGAGCACTACATCATCTGCGGTTACGGCCGGGTCGGCCGCCGCGTGGCCGCGGAGTTCCGCGAAGCCGGCGAGAAGTACGTCGTGCTCGACTTCAGCAAGGACGCGATCGACGCTGCGCAGGAGGCGGGCGACCTCTTCATCGAGGGCAGCGGCACCGAGGACGAGGACCTGCGCGAAGCGGGCCTCGAGCGAGCCCGCGGGCTCGTCGCCTCTTCGGACTCCGACTCGGACAACCTCTACATCACGCTCTCGGCGCGCTCGGCCCGCCCCGACCTGCTGATCGTCGCGAGGGCCTCCGACCAGGACGCCGCCAAGAAGCTGCAGCTCGCCGGGGCCGACCGGGTGGTGCAGCCGTACTCGACGGCCGGCAAGGAGATGGCGAAGCTCGTGCTCCGCCCGCAGGTGGCTGCCTTCCTGGACATCGTCTCGACGAGCGGCGGGCCGGAGCTGCTGTTCGAGGAGATCGAGGTCAAGGGCAGCTGCCGCGAGGCGGGCAAGTCGATCCGCGAGCTGCGCATCCGCGAGGTGACGGGCGCGATGATCGTCGCGCTGCGCAAGCGGGACGGCACCTTCGACACCACCCCGACCCCAGACGCCACGCTCGACGCCGGCGACGTGATGATCGCGGCCGGGACGCCCGAGGAGCTGCGCCGGCTCGAGGAGCTGTTCGCCCCCGCCGAGACCCTTGCATAGAGCGCCAGTGATTGAGTCAAAGTGCATCGACCGGTCGTTTCAGACGAGCGAGCGGGGAGGCCCCGCTCGCTCTGAGGACGGCACCGCAAGCGGTGCCTGAGGCAGTCTCCAGGCTGGAGGCGAAGCTCTCGGAGCTCGCCGGCGCGACGGTCGAGCTCGAGCGGCCGAACGACCCCGAGCACGGTGACTTCGCCACGAACGCCGCCATGCGGCTCGCCCCCGTGCGCCGCCGCTCGCCGCGCGAGCTGGGGGAGGAGCTTGCGGCGGCGGCCGCAGGGCTCGTGGACGTCGAGCGCGCCGAGGTCGCGGGCCCGGGCTTCGTCAACTTCTGGCTCGGCGCGGCGTGGTTCGGCGAGGCCCTGGGTGAGATCCTCGCGGCGGGGCCGGCGTACGGCGGCGGGTCGGCGGAGCCGCGAGAGCGTGTTCAGGTCGAGATGGTCTCGGCCAACCCGACCGGGCCGATCACCGTCGCCTCGGCCCGGAACGGCGCGATCGGCGACTCGGTCGCCCGTCTGCTCGAGTTCGCCGGGGACGAGGTCGAGCGCGAGTACTACTACAACGACGCGGGCGTCCAGGTTGACCGCTTCCGGGCCTCCGTCGACGCGGTCAGGCGGGGCGAGGAGCCGCCCGAGGACGGTTACCGGGGCGACTACATCCGACAGCTCGCGGCGCAGGGGGGCGATCCCGTTGCGCCGATGCTGAAGCAGATCGAGGAGACCCTGGAGCGGTTCCGGATCCACTTCGACTCGTGGGGCCTGCAGAGCGAGCTCGAGCCGCGCATCTACGAGTTCCTGCCGCGGCTCGACACGTACGAGAAGGACGGCGCGGTCTGGGCCCGTTCCTCCGCCTACGGCGACGACAAGGACCGCGTGCTGATCCGCTCGCCGGAGCAGGGAGGGACGCCGACCTACCGGGCGGCAGACGTCGTCTACCTGGTGGACAAGCTCGAGCGCGGCTTCGATCGGGCGATGTACGTGCTCGGCGCCGACCATCACGGGACGCGCAGGTGGTACGCGGCGATCGCGCAGATGCTCGGCTACGACCCCGGGCGTGTCGAGGTGCTGCTGTACCAGCTCGTCCACCTCACGGCCGGCGGCGGCGAGCAGAAGAAGATCTCGAAGCGGCGCGGCGACGTCGTCTTCCTCGACGAGTTCGTGGACGAGGTCGGCGTGGACGCCGCACGCTGGTTTCTCGTCAACCGCGGTCCCGACCAGACGATCGAGATCGACGTCGACCTCGCAGCCGAGCGCTCGGAGAAGAACCCCGTCTACTACGTCCAGTACGCGCACGCCCGGATCGCGGCGATCCGGCGCAACGCGGGGGACGCCGGAGCCTCCGCCGAGCTGCCGCCGGGGTACGTGCCGGAGCCGGAGGAGCGCGACCTCGTGAAGCGGCTGACCGATTTCCCGGCGGTGGCCGCCGAGGCTGCGGCGCGGCGTGGGCCGCAGGCGATCCCGACCTACGCGATTCGCCTCGCGGACGACTTCCACCGCTTCTACCACCAGCACCGCGTGCTGGAGAGCGACGTCCAGGCGTTCCGGCTCGGGCTCTGCGTGGCCACGCAGACGGTGATCGCCCGCGCGCTGGATCTCGTCGGGGTCGAAGCTCCAGACCGAATGTGAGTGAACCCGCGCAGACTCCGGGCCTGCGGGCTCCGCTTCACGCTAGAAGCTGAATTAGGATTTCGACGTGGCTCGGCCTGAGGCTCCGACGCAGGCTCCAGCGACCGGGAATCGTCCGGATCGCAACCTCGCGCTGGAGCTCGTGCGGGTCACCGAGGCCGCGGCGCTCGGCGCCGGGCGCTGGATCGGCCGGGGCGACAAGGAGGCCGCCGACCAGGCCGCCGTCGACGGCATGCGCGCGATCCTCGACACCGTCTCGATGGAAGGCGTCGTCGTGATCGGCGAGGGGGAGAAGGACGAGGCGCCGATGCTCTTCAACGGCGAGCAGGTCGGCGACGGGCACGGGCCGGCGGTGGACGTCGCTGTCGATCCGCTCGAGGGAACGCGCCTGACCGCGAAGGGCCAGCCGAACGCGATCGCGGTGATCGCGCTCGCCGAGCGGGGGACGATGTTCTTCCCGGGAGCGGCGGTCTACATGGACAAGGTCGCGACCGGGCCCGAGGCGATCGGCGTGGTGGACATCGACGCGCCGCCGCGCGAGAACGTGGAGCGGGTGGCACGGGCGAAGGGGATGCGGCCGAGCGAAATCTCGGTGGTCGTGCTCGAGCGGGACCGGCACGAGGCGCTGATCGACGAGCTGCGGGAGACCGGCTGCAAGGTGCACCTGATCCCGGACGGCGACGTGGCGCCGGCGATCGCTGCCGCGCGGCCGCAGACCGGTGTCGACCTGCTGATGGGCATCGGCGGCACGCCCGAGGGCGTGATCGCGGCGGCGGCGCTCAAGTGCGTCGGCGGGGGCGTCCAGGGGAAGCTCTGGCCGCGCAACCACGAAGAGCGGCAGGAGCTGCTCGACGCCGGCTTCGACCTCGACCGCGTGCTGACGACGGACGACCTCGTCTCCGGGGCGGACGTCTTCGTCGCCGCGACGGGCGTGACGACGGGCGCCCTTCTACGCGGGGTGCAGTACCGCCCGGGAGGCGCGGTCACGGACTCGATCGTCATGCGCTCACGGTCGGGGACGGTCCGCCGCATCGAGGCCACGCACGCGTTCGACAAGCTCGAAGCGCTCAGCGGCCGCGAGTACCGCTGAGCCGGGTAAGCGCCTCGCGGCTGATGCGGCGCTAGGCCTCGCCCTCCCAGTAGTCGACCTCGTCGGCGAGCCGGAAGAGATGGCCCGG
Source organism: Actinomycetota bacterium (assembly GCA_046726435.1). Classification (GTDB taxonomy): domain Bacteria; phylum Actinomycetota; class Thermoleophilia; order Gaiellales; family Gaiellaceae; genus AC-32. The sequence goes on along the minus strand of JBKPAM010000079.1, from coordinate 4,754 downwards.
TGGCACGACGGCGACTTTGCCGCTGTCGGGGTAGACGAACACGGCCGGCTTGCGCTTCGTCGAGAGCATCACTACGCGGACACGGGCATCCGTGCGGTTGGTGATCTTGTGAGCGCCGTCAGGGCCCTTCCGGGAAGCAGACGACGTCCCAGGGCTTCAGCTCCTCCTCGCCGTCGGGGTGACGGAGCGCCGCCGTCCCGTCGAGAACGAGCAGCCACTCCTCGTTGCCGTGCTCGTAGTGGTACGGGCAGATGCTCTCGCCGGGCTCGAGGTCGTAGACGCTCGCGCCGAGCGCGACGGCGCCAATGAGAGGCCCGGCCCGCACGCTGGACGAGCGATACCCGGCAGGCCGCTCGGGCCTCCCGTCGGTCGCAACCTCGAAGAGGTTCAGCGCGGCGCTCACTCGCCCTCCCAGTAGTCGACGGCATCGGCACGACGGAAGTTCAGCGTGTCCTCGTCGGCCTGGCCGCCCGGCCGGGTTCCGAGCTTGTCGCTGTCGGGATACACGGAGATCTACGGATCGCGGTTCGCCGAGATGATCACGACGCGTCCTGGCCCGCGCACCGCGTGTGCACCCTCGGCCCCCGCCGCGAAGCAAAGGAGATCGCCCGCCACGAGTCGCCGCTCGCCGGCGGGTGTCCGGACGCTCGGCTCACCATCGACGACGAGCAGCCACTCCTCGACGCCGTGGTGGAAGTGGTACGGGAACGTCCGCTCGCCCTCGGCCAGCTCGTAGAGGCTCGCACCGATCCGCGCGCTACCGAGAACGTCTCCCAACCGGGTCGCTCGCCAGCGAAACCTCTGACGATCGCTCTCGTGCTCGAGATCCCCGGAGCGGAGATTGAATCGGCGCATGAGCGGCTTCCGCTACCCCTAGGCGACCGCGGCCGTCTCCATCTCCGGCGCGTACGAGCCCGAGCGGGCGGCGCCGTTGAACTTCGCTCGCCGGTAGTACGCCTTCTGCGCCTCCTCGACGTTGGCGGCCTCGCCGCGCCAGGCCTTCAGCGCCGGCGCCTGGAGCGCGCGGCCGTAGGAGAACGAGAGCTCCCACGGATGGGGCCCGAGCGCATTCATCGCGTTCAGGTTCGCCGTCGCGTCCTCGTCGGTCTGCCCGCCGGACAGGAACACGATCCCGGGCACTGCCGCCGGCACGTGCCGCTCGAGGCACTTGACCGTCCAGTCCGCGACCTCCTCGTGCGGGGCCTGCGAGCCGGAGTCGTAACCGGAGAGCACCATGTTCGGCTTCAGCAGCATTCCCTCAGGCTCCACGCGCTGGTCGCGAAGCTCGGTGAAGACCGCGTGCAGCGTCCGGGAGGTCGCGTGGAAGCTGTCCTCGATCGAGTGCTCGCCGTCCATCAACACCTCCGGCTCGACGATCGGCACGAGCCCCGCCTCCTGGCTGAGCGCCGCATACCGGGCCAGCGCGTGCGCGTTCACCCACACGCAGTATTCGCTGGGCTTACCGCCCCCGATCGAGTAGGTCGCCCGCCACTTGGTGAAGCGCGCCCCGAGCTCGCGGTACTCGTTCAACCGGTCGCGGAGGCCGTCGAGTCCCTCCGTGACGGTCTCGCCCTCGGCGTTCGCGAGTGGCTTGGCGCCCTTGTCGACCTTGATCCCAGGAATGATCCCGCGGCTGGAGAGCACCTTCGGGAACGGCGTCCCGTCAGCGCCGCTCTGGCGGATCGTCTCGTCGAACAGGATCACGCCGCTGATGAACTCCTCCGCGCCCTCGGTCGTGAAGAGCAGCTCGCGGTAGGCACGCCGATTCTCCTCGGTCGACTCGATCTCGATGGAGTCGAACCGCTTCTTGATCGTCCCGTCGCTCTCGTCGGCCGCCAGGATCCCCTTTCCCTCGGCGACGAGCGACTCTGCCGTCTCGTGGAGCTCGTGCATCTCGTCTCTCCTCCGTTCGTCGCTAGGGGGTGATTATCCCCGCTCCGCCACGTACCATGTGTGAGCCGGGGGGCGCTGTTGCGGCGAGCTGCCCCTCGGCCCATCTATTTCGTATCCGTCGCCGAGCCCTGGAGCAGGAGCTGCACCGCACGGAGCTCGGCGGCCGTGGCCGGCTCGATCCGGCCTGCGCTGACCCACCAGGCGGGATGGATCTCGTTCCAGCCGTGCTGGCTGTCCTCCACCCAGGGCCCGACGACCTGGATGCGCTCGCCCTCCTCGGGCACGGCGACACGCGAGCGGTCCTGCGGGATCAGCTCGACGACGAGGTTGCCCCCAATCCGCGAGTTGCCGTCGGCGAGCAGCCCTTCGTAGCCGGGGTCGAGTCGCAGGTCGACGTGGACGTCGCCGTCGTACTCCTCGAAGACGACCTTGCTGACCGTTCCGACGACCACCCTGCAGCGGCTCCGGACCCGCAGCCTCTGGGGGTGGTACACGCCGGCGAGCGGGTTCCCGCCGCGGCAGTACGGAGATGGGGGCGCCGTGTGGCGCCGAAGCGTGCACGCCGCGGTGCAGCAGAGGAGGAAAACACCGAGCACGATCGCCGGCCGCCGCATGCGACGAGCGTGCCTGCCCGCGGCGCCGTCCGAAAGTCGCTCTTCGGAACGTGGCTAGAATTTGCCCGCACGCGGACGTAGCTCAGTCGGTAGAGCATCAGCTTCCCAAGCTGAGGGTCGCGGGTTCGATCCCCGTCGTCCGCTCCAAAGGAACCAAGCCGAAACCCGCTCCACTAGGCGGGTTTCGGCGTCTCTGGCGCTCTGTTCAGACTCCTTGCGTTCTGTGCCAGACGGTTACGGGTCCGTGACAAGCGCGTTGCGGGGGCCTTCGAGGATGGGGCGACACCACCAAAGGGAGGCCCCCGTGAAGAAGCTCCTCGCACCGACAACCTCGATTCTCTCTCTCGCCATCCTTTCCGCGGCAGCCGTGGCGCTCGCGGCCGGTTGCGGAGCCGGAGGCGCACGAAAGGTTGTGAGGACTGTCACCGTGCAGAAGCCCGCCGTCGTGAGGACAGTCACCGTGCAGCAGAAGGCCGCCGCCCTGAGCGCCACGGGCGACCAGCGGCTCTACGGCCAGGTCAAGTCGCTCGAGCGCAGGGGCGACCACTACGAACTGCGCTTCGATCCCGCCTTCTTCCTCTCCGGGGTGGCCGCCAACGTCGCCAAAGCAGAGGACCAGCACACTCCCTGCCAGCCAAGCGCCTGTCCTCCTGTCGATAACGACAACTACGTCGTCGACGAGGGCCACCGCCTGCTGACCTACCTCGTCCCGGCCGACGTGCAGGGGACTGTCCTGACCAAGAGCGGCTCGAGCGGCGGGCCGTTCCCGTCGACGACGATCACGGTCGCTCAGCTGGCGCAGATCATCGCCGGTACGAGCTCGATGAAGCTGTTTGAGCCCCTCTCGACCGGCGTCTGGATCCTCGTCCACGTGGACACGGTCCGGACGTTCGCCCAGCAATACCTCCCGTAGGTGCCCAGCCACGACGGTCCTCCTCCCGCGCGACACCGCCCTTCGGGGCGGTTTCGCGCCGAGCAAGTCGCTCTGATCCCTGAGTGCGCCGAGTACGACGCCCGCTGGCTGCCGGCCGATGAGGATCGCTGGGAGGCTTACCTCACCGACGACGAGCCGGCGGAGCTCGTCTTCTACTGTGAGGAGTGCGCCGAGAGGGAGTTCGGCGCACTCTGAACGGAAGGTCCCGGTCGACCTCGAGGGGTATTGTCGCGAGAGATGGCTGAGGAACCTCCGCCGACGCGATCAAGGAGGCCGAGGCGGAGCTCCTCGGAGCGAAGAAGGCGGCGGCTATTGCCGCAGTCGAAGCCGAGTTCTCGCCGGCTGCGTGATCGTGCCGTACCCGCACCCGCAGGAGACGTGCAGCGGCGCCGGCACCTGGCCGCGCTGCCACCGCTGCAAATCGATCGTCGAGCATGGCTCGAGGCCGGACGCCTGCCTCGGCAAGCTGCCAGACGCCGCCTTCTGCGGCCACGCGAGGCCGGACCTGCGACGGTCGCCTTCGAGGACGGCAGAGATGCCCTACATGGCGACGAAACGATCGCCTACTTCGAGAGCTGCGCCGTCGGGCCCTTCGGCGGTATCGAGGAACGAGCGAGGAACACCGCGTGACAGGAACGGTCGGCCGTGGGCTACGTAGCCGTGTCGAGCCCTGCCCTTCTTTGCTCCTTTGGTGGGTGAACTCGAGCCGGCCAGGACCCCGCCGAGCGATTCTCGTGTGCGCTCTGTCGTCGACGTCCTGCCGGCCCTCTTCCTCCTGAGGGTCGGCAGGGGGGTTTCGTTGAAGTGACAACCGACCACTGAGGAGCCCGCAAGTGCAGTTCGCGTCTTGACCCCGAGAGCGGCATCGTCACGATCAGCGCTCGCTACTACTCGTGGGCACCAGTCAGCCACCGGCTGGCCGTCGTTGGCTCGGCGGCCGAGTACGGCATCCGCTACGCCGAATCGGCGATAGAAGCATGCGTCGCGCGCCGAAACTCACTCGCCGAGCAGGCGTGAGCGCCCCGCAAGGATCTTGCCGTATTCGCGATCTAGTGGACGAGGGCCGGAGCGCTCCAGACTCCCTATGGAGTGAGTCCGGTCAAGTGGGTACGCCGCAGGCCCACCCCGGACTTCAGCTCCGGCTCTCCCTCCGACTGGGCGAAAGCCATCTGGACTCCGGCGAGTAGATGGGCTGACTTCGCAGGGCCACCCGCGCACCGTCTTCAGCGCTCGAGAGCGGCAACCTGCTCGTCGCCGAGTTGACGACGAAGGAGATCGGCCGCGTCAGCCTCTCCAGCCGGCGCTGCCCGGGC
>JBKPAM010000078.1:0-9830 GCA_046726435.1 Actinomycetota bacterium | reverse complement strand
CCCTCTTCCTCGCGCAGCAGGCCCAGGAGGATGTGCTCGGTACCGATGTAGTTGTGCTTCAGGGCACGGGCCTCGTCCTGGGCAAGAACGACGACCTGCCGGGCTCTTTCCGTGAAGCGTTCGAACAACTCGCTTCGTCCTTCCCCCGCGGCCTCCCGCGGAATGGCTGAAGGGCCATCGTAGCTAACTAGTCGGGGGGCGTGGCATCCCCCATTTGGGGGCGTGGCATCCCCCGTTTTGGGCGTTCGACCGCCGTTTCTGTCTCCCTCCAGATCGGCTGCGGCCGCCCGCTGTACGCTTCCGCAGCACGTGAAGCGGGCTCTCGTGACCGGGGGTGCGGGCTTCATCGGCTCGCACCTGTCGGAACGCCTCCTCGCCGACGGCTGGGAGGTGTTCGTGCTGGACGACGTCTCGACGGGCTCGCTCGGGAACGTCGCCCACCTGCGCGACCGGCCGGACTTCCACCTCGTCGTCGACTCGGTGCTCTCACCGTCCGTCGTCAGCGAGCTCGTGCACAAGTGCGACGTCGTCTACCACCTCGCCGCCGCGGTGGGCGTGCGCCTGATCGTCGAGCAGCCGGTGCACACGATGGTGACCAACGTCCAGGGGACCGAGACCGTCCTCGGCTACTGCAGCGAGTTCGGGAAGCGTGTCGTCGTCGCATCGAGCTCCGAGGTCTACGGCGACCATCGCGAGGAGCGGCCCCTCGCGGAGAACGACCGGCGGGTCTACGGGCCGACCACCGAGAAGCGCTGGCTGTACGCCGACTCCAAGGCGATGGACGAGCACCTGGCGCTCTCGTATCACCTCGAGCGCGGGCTCGACGCGGTCGTCGCGCGGCTGTTCAACACGGTCGGCCCGCGCCAGAGCGGCCGCTACGGCATGGTGATCCCGCGGTTCGTCGAGCGCGCACTCGCCGGCGAGCCGATCGAGGTCCACGGCGACGGCACGCAGACGCGGTCGTTCTGCCACGTCGCCGACACGGTACGCGCGTTGACCGGGCTCGCAGACGCGCGGGAGATCTCCGGCGAGATCTTCAACGTGGGCTCATCGGAGCGCGTCCGCATCCTCGACCTCGCCGAGCGCGTGAAGCGGGCGACGGGGAGCGACTCGGAGATCGTGTTCGTGCCCTACGAGCGCGTCTACCAGCAGGGAATCGAGGACACGCTCCACCGCGAGCCGGCCATCGGGAAGATCCGCGAGGCGATCGGCTGGGCGCCGAGCATCGATCTCGAGCGGATCCTCGGTGACGTCGTGGAGAGCTTCCGTGGCGAGACGGCCGCGCTCGGCACCGGCTCCTAGCGGTCCGCGCGGCGGCGCTGCTCCCAGCGCTCGACGACCCAGGCCGCACTGCCGAGCCTGCCTCCGCGCTCCTCGATCCAGCCGATCAGGCGCCGGTACAGGCGGTCGTAGCCCCGCGAGAGGTGGGGGTGGTGCGAGGGCGGGTGCCAGAGGATCGCCACCGCGCCGCCGTGCTCGGCGACCGGCTCGAGCGCTGAGACCGCCGTCTCGTAGGCCGCGTCCGGGTCGAGCCCGAGGTAGCGCTCCTCCGCGAGCGTCGCGTCCATCACGGCGAGCGGGAGCTCCCACGCGCCGGGCTCGCGGCGCTCGGGATCCCAGAGCCGGTACGGGTACGGCGTGCCTGCGCGAAGGCCCGGCAGCGAGGGCCAGCCGATGCTCGAGTCGTAGCGCAGGCCGGCGTCGCGGAGCTCGGCCGCAAGGCCGGCCGGGTCGCTGCGCAAGTAGTGGTGCCGCAGGCCCTGCGGTGAGCCGAGGACGTCGGCCTCCTCGGCGATCGCTCCCGGGCGTTCGCGCGCGCGGTACGACGCGTGGAGTGCGACCTCGAGCCCTGCCGCTCGCGTGCGCTCGAGCGCGGCCGCAAACGCGGCTCGGTAGCGATCCGGATTGCCGTCTTGCGGATCCTGTTGACGCGTCATGAAGAAACACGTCGAGCCGCGCCCGCACTCGGCCTCGAGCATCGCGTCCAGCGGGTAGTCGGGGTCGCGTCCGCGGAGCGCGTCGAGGGCAAAGGACGTCGCCTCTCGAAGGCGCCTCCCGGAGCGGTGCCGGACCGAGCCCGCGAGCTTCCTCCCTGCGGTTGCGAGCCCGCCGCCTCCGAGCAGATCGACGTCGTGGGTCAGGGCAACGAGGAAGCGCTCCCCGCCTGGAAGACCGCGGCGGTCGAGCCCGAGGTCGGCCGCGATCTCCGCCACCCGAGGTCCCGGCGGCTCCGCCGGAGGAAGCGGCCGCCCGTGACGGTCGACCTCGGCATCGCGCTCGTGCGCAAGCGTGAGGAGTCCGAAGACCTCGTCGAGCTGCGCCTCGTCGGCGCGAACCGAGTCGTCGAACGGAAGCCCGAGCGCGTCGAGCAGCGCATCGAGCGCGTACCGCCGCTCCAGTTCCACTCAGTGTCCCTCCAGGCAATACGGGCCCGCTTCTGGCCCGCGATCACGCGGCGCCAGGAACCACCCTCGCCCTTGCCAAGGCAACCAGCCTTGGCCGCGGACGAGTGCGGCCCCTGGCTTGGTGCTCGCGACCCAGAAGCTGGACAGCAATACCTGAAGGGGCACTAGCGGGGCCGGAGTGCCGGGAAGAGGATCACGTCGCGGATCGTCTCCCTGCCCGTCAGGACCATCGTCAGGCGGTCGATGCCGAGGCCCAGACCGCCGGTCGGCGGCATCCCGTAGGCGAGGGCCTCGACGTAGTCCGGGTCGCCCGGCTCGCCCCCTTCCTCCCGCGCCTGCTGGGCGAAGCGCTCGGCCTGCTCGTCGGGGTCGTTCAGCTCCGTGAACGCATTGCCGAGCTCCATGCCGCCGACGAAGTACTCGAACCGCTCGACGATTGCCGGGTCGTCGTCGGTCGCGCGCGCAAACGGCGAGAGCTCGACCGGGTAATCGTGCAGGATCGTCGGCTCGATCAAACCGGGCTCGACGAACGCCGTGAGCGCGTGGTCGACGAGCGCGGCCCAGCTCAGATCGCGACTCGTGTCGACGTCTCGGTCCTCGAGCCGCTGCCGCAGGTCGGCCTCGTCCCGCGTCCAGAGCTCTTGCTCCTCGAGCGCGTCGAGCAGCTTAATCCGGTGCCAGGGCGCCTTCAGGTCGACCTCGTGCCCGCGGAAGGTGACGGTCGTGCCGCCGGTCGTCTCGAGCGCGACGACCTCGACCAGCTCCTCGATCCGCGCCATGGTGTCGCGGTAGTCGGCGTAGGCCTCGTACCACTCGACCATCGTGAACTCGGGGGCGTGCTTGTAGGAGATGCCTTCGTTGCGGAAGTCCTTGGCCAGCTCGTAGACGCGCTCGAGCCCGCCGACGATCAGGCGCTTGAGGTACAGCTCGGTGGCGATCCGGAGGTAGAAGTCGGCGTCGAGCTCGTTGTAGTGCGTCACGAACGGCTCCGCGAAGGCGCCGCCGTAGCGCGGCTGCAGGATCGGGGTCTCGACCTCGAGGAAGCCGTTCGCGTCCAGATAGCGCCGGATCGCCGCGACCATTCGCGTGCGCAGCTCGAAGTCGGCCCGCGTCTCCTCGTTCACGAGCAGCTCGAGGTAGCGCTGCCGATACCGCGTCTCGACGTCGGTCACACCGTGGAAGGTGTCGGGCAGCGACCGGCGGATCTTCGCCAGCAGTTGGATTTCGGACGTGACCAGCGACGGCTCGCCCCGCCTGGAGCGGCCCGGGCGGCCGGTCGCGCCGACGATGTCCCCGAGGTCGAGGTCGATCTCCTCCTCGACCATCAGCTGGATCCGCCCGGAGCGGTCGACGAGGTCGAGGAAGGTGAGCTTCCCCATCTCGCGCCGAGCCATAACGCGGCCCGCGACGCGGGACTCCTCCTCGAGGGTCTCCCCCGGCTCGGCCCGTTCCGCCACGGCCCTGACCGTGGCGATCTCCTCCCGCTCTGGAAACCGCTTCGGCAACATCCGCGCGAGTCTAGGGAACGCGCCGCAGGGGCGGGCTTTGCTCGCCTCTGCTCACAAAGGCTCTCCGCTAGCGATCTCTGCTGAAGTCGTCATGCCGCGCGAAGCGCGGCGGACTTCACGCAGCTTTGATTTCTAGGATCTTGAACTTCATCGAGCCGCGGGGTGCCGCGACCTCGACGGTCTCGCCCTTCTTCTTGCCGATGATCGCCTTGCCCACCGGCGACTCGTTCGAGAGCTTGTTCTCGGCGGGGTTCGCCTCGGCGGAGCCGACGATGCGGTACTCGAAGGTCTGCTTCGCGGCGAGGTCGCGCAGGCGCACCTTCGAGCCGACCGAGACGACATCCTTGGCGACGTCCTTCTTGTTGATCACGCGGGCATTGCGGAGCCGCTCCTCGAGCGTGGCGATGCGGTGCTCGAGCAGCGCCTGCTCGTTCTTCGCGTCGTCGTACTCGGCGTTCTCGGCGATATCGCCGAACTCGCGCGCGGTGCGGATGCGATCCGCGACCTCGCGCCGCTTCTCGCTGGAGAGGTACTCGATCTCCTGCTTGAGCTTTTCGTAGCCTTCTGGAGTGAGGATGACGTCCTTCAACGGGCCTCCTGAAAGAAAAACGCGCGGCGCAGGGGCGCCATCGCGGGCGGGGATGTTACCTGCGAGAGTGGACCTACGTCAACTCGGCCTGCCGCTACCATTTTTCGCTCTGTGCAGGTAGATCTCCGCAGCTCCTGGGCGATTCGGGACGTCCGGATCCCGACTCGGCTCGTGCTCGCGCCGATGGCCGGCGTGAGCGTCCAGGCGTTTCGCCGCCAGGGGCGCCGCTACGGCGCGGGCCTCGTGTGCTCGGAGATGGTCAGCTGCGCGGGTCTTCACCACGGGAACGAGCGCACGCTCGGCTACCTGCGCATCTCGGCCGACGAGCGGCCGCTCGCCGTGCAGATTTTCGGCTCGGAGCCGGGCTTGATGGCCGAGGCCGCGCGCATGGTCGAGGACGCCGGTGCCGACCTGGTCGACGTGAACTTCGGCTGCCCGGTCAAGAAGGTGACGAAGACCGGCGCCGGCGCAACGCTGCTCGAGGATCCTCCGCGGGCGGGCGCGATCGTCGGAGCCGTGGCGGACGCGGTCTCGGTCCCGGTAACCGTCAAGATGCGGCGCGGCCTGGAGAACGGCTCGCGCTCGTGCCTGGAGCTGGGGCCGCGGCTGGTCGAGGCGGGCGCTTCGTCGCTCACGCTGCATCCGCGGTCGGCTCGGCAGATGTACACCGGTGAGGCGGACCATTCCCTGACGGCCGAGCTGGCCTCGCTGGTCGACGTGCCGGTGGTGGCCTCGGGCGACGTGACCTCGCGCGCGCGCGCGCAGGCGATCCTCACGACCTCCGGGGCCGCGGCGGTGATGGTCGGCCGCGCGGCACAGGGCAACCCGTGGGCTCTCCGGGAGATCCTCGAAGGCGGCTCGGGCCCGCCTTCGCAGGAAGAGGTCGTCGCCGAGTTGCTGCTATTCATGCGCGAGACCGTCCGGGAGCTCGGAGAACGGCGCGCGACCGGGTTCCTGAAGAAGTTCTACGGCTGGTACCTCGGCCACGGCCGGTTCCCGCGGCCCTTCAAGCAGGAGCTCGTGCAGCTCGCGACGCTGGACGAGGTCGACGAGCGGCTGCTCGCGGCGGCGCCGGGCGCCGCCGAGGTGCTGGAACGGCTCGAAGCCGAGCTTCCGGAAGCGGAGGACGACGTCGTCCTCGACCTTCCGATCTCCATCTACGGCGGCGGCTGATCGCCTAAGCGTTCGCGGTGACGAGCTCGCCCACGAGCTCAGCGACCCGGCCGGGCGCGTAGGAGACGAGATCGTGGATGCCGCCCGCTATTGATTCCACTCGCGCGTTCGGGAGCGCCGCCCGGAAGCGGGTGATCGGCGTGCTCGTCACATCCAGCCCGGGCCGCGGCGCGGTCACGAGCAGGACCGGAACCTCGGCCGCGGCGATCAGCGGATACGTCTCCGTGACCGGCTCCAGGCCGTTGCCGTGCGTGATCGCGCCCAGCGTCTCTGCCTCGAGAATCGGCACGACGCGGCCGTCCTCTTCTCGCATCACGGCTCGATGCGCCTCCGCGACTGCCGGTGTCCAGCGGCCGAGCGAGTTGCGCTCGTATTCGAAGAACGCGTCCCAGCTCGGGAAGGACTCCTCCTGGCGCTCCCTGCGGGCTTCGACGATGCACGCCGCCAGATCCCCGGCTGCACTGGAGAGGAAGATGCCGCCCTCGACGAGCGTGAGGCTCGTGGTCCGCTTCGAGAAGAGAGCGGCGAACGAGCAGCCGACCCGGCCTCCCCACGAGAAGCCGAGGAACGCCGCCCGCTCGATCCCGAGCGCGGAGAGCAGTTCCGCCGCCAGGCTCGCCAGCCGCGACGGCCGGTACGAGTCGGACGGTAGCGCGGGTGAGCGGCCGTGGCCCGGCGGGTCGGGCGCAACCACCCGCAGGCCGTACTCCGCGAGGGCAGGCGCGATCTCGTTCGCGTGCAGGCCGGTCCCTCCGAGGCCGTCCCAGTACAGGACGGCGGGATCACCCTGCTCCCCCCACTCGTAGACGAAGAGCGACCCGCCTGGGACCGCCGCAGTGAAGGTTCTCACGCCTCGTGGTTCCGCTCCCACACGAGGCGGATCCCCTCCAGAGTCAGGAACGGGTCGATCCGCTCCAAGGTCCGCGCGTGTGGGGCGATCAGGTCGGCCAGGCCTCCTGTCGCAACGGTTTGCGCCTCGACTCCGAGCTCGCCGCGGATCCCCTCGACGATCCCGTCGACCTGGCCCGCGAACCCGTACACCAGCCCGGACTGCAGGCTCGAGGCGGTGTTCTTCGCGATCACGGTCTCCGGCTCCGCGAAGTCGACCTTGAAGAGCCGGGCCGCCCGGGCGAACAGCGCGTCCATCGAGACCTCGATCCCGGGCGCCAGCACGCCGCCGACGTACTCCCCCTGCGGCGAGACGACGTCGAAGTTCGTGGACGTCCCGAAGTCGACGACGATGCAGGGCGGCCCGTAGCGCTCGACCGCCGCGACCGCGTTCGCGATCCGGTCGGGCCCCACCTCGCGCGGGTCGTCGTACCTGACCGGCACACCCGTCTTCACCCCTGGGCCGAGCTCGAGCAGCTCCGCCCTCGCGTACTCCGACGCGAACTCGAGGTACGAGCGGTGGAGCTGCGGCACCGTCGAGGCCAGCCCCACGCCGTCTACCGCAGAGAGGTCGACGAAGCTCCGATAGAGGGCGCCGAGCTCGTCGCCGCTGCGGTTCCGCTCCGTCGCCACGCGCCAGTGCTCGCGCAGCTCGCCGTCCGGCTCGAAGAGCCCGAAGACCGTCTGCGTGTTCCCGACGTCGATCGCCAGGAGCGCCATGGGCCGAGCCTACTTCAGGGCAAGCGAGGCGAGGCTCCAGCTCCCGACCGAGGGCTGGTACGCGAGGCTGCGCAGGTCGACACGGTCGGAGAAGAGGGCCACCGCGTCGTACACCCCCATGACGGCGGCCGGTGCGACGTTCCTCGTCAGGTCGAGGTCGAGCTTCGAGAACGCACGCTCTCGCGCGGCGCCGCGGAGCTGGAGCGCCGCCTGGTACCGGCGCCCGTACGACGTCGCGCCGCCAGGCTGGACATAGGGCCCGAGGTAGTACGCCGGATCAGAGGGTGCGAAGCCGAAGCCGGAGCTAATCGCGCCGCACCAGGCCATCGACACGCCGAGGTCGGCGTCGTTGCTGCGCGCGCCGAAGGCGGTGTAGATGTCGCCGCCCGTGAAGCCCTTCATCGTCACGTGCTCGAAGCCGAGCCCAACGAGCGTGCGGCGGACGAGCTCGCCACGCGCGGGCCCGATCGTGCCCGACGAGCGGTAGTAGACGGTGATCCTTCCGCCGCGTAGATGGCCGCTCGCAAGTCTGGCCGCCTTGGCGAGGTTCGCGTGCGCCGGGTACGGCTGGGCGGCCGCCGAGCCGGGAACGGTCGGCGGCAGCAGGTGGCTCCAGGGAGTGCCCGAATAAGGGCCGGCCTGCGCCAGGAAGTCAGTCCGGTCGACGGCGTAGTTGATGGCCTTGCGTAGCGCGACGTTGCCGCGAAGCAACCGGCTGCGCGTGTTGAACGGGATGACAGAGTTGCACGACGTGGGCCGCACCCGGAACCGGCCGCCCTGAACGCCGTAGCGGTCCGCGAGCGCCTGCCGCGCGGCCGCCGGAATCTCCGCATCGAGGTCCAACCGCCCGGCCTCGACGTCGGCGATCAGCGCGTTCTGGTCACGGCCCCAGTACACGTCAACCCCGTCCAAGTGCCCGGCGGCGCCGTGCGTCCAGTACGGGTTGCGCCGGAGCGAGCTGGAGGCGTTGATGTCGTTGCGGGTGAAGGCATAGCGCCCGGCCGACGGGTACGGACCGGTCCCCTCCCGGCCGAGCGGCACCTTGGACGAGGTGGCCTGGAAGACAGGCAGCGCGAGCTCGGACAGGAACCTGGCGTCGGGCCTCGCTAGCCGAATCACGAGCGTCCGCCCGGAGGCCGCGACCCGCTCGATCCCATCGGCCAGGTACTCGCCGGGAGACTCGAGATCGTCGTTCTGGAGACGTCGGATCGCGTATGCGAAGCTCCGCGCCGTCACCGGAGCGCCGTCGCTGAAGCGGAACCCGGGCCGGAGCGTGAATCTATACATGCGGCCGCGGTTCGAGACGACGACGCGCGAGGCGACCTCGGGAACGAGCGCCCTCCGCTGCGACCAGGTGTAGAGCGTCGCCGCGGTCGCATTCTCGAGCCACCACGTGGTCGAGGAGTACGCAAGCTGCGGGTCGATCTGCACGGAGGCGCTGGACGAACCGACACGGAAGATCCCGCCCTGCCGCGCGTCGGTGCTGCGGGCCGCGCCGGCCAGCTGGGCGCTGGCCAGCAAGCCTGCCCCGAGTATCAGCGCGCCGAGCGAGAGCCAGAGCCGTCGCGGCATTTCGTCTGATGAGACGACACGCGAGCCAGCGGCGTTAGCTGTTCTACAATCGCCGCGTGGAAGCTCGGGACGAGCGGCTCGCCAAGAACGAGGCCCTGTTGAGAGAGGTCAACGACCGGATTCACGAGGTCGGCGAACGGCTCCAGGTTCTCCCGGACGACGAGCTGCTCGACTTTCGTTGCGAGTGCGGCCGGCCCGACTGCAGGGAGTTCATCTCCCTGACGGCCAGCGAGTACGCGCACGTCCGCTCAGACAACGACCGTTTCGCCGTCGCACCCGGTCACGAGGAAACGGAGATCGAGCGCGTCGTCGAGCGCGGCGAGCGCTACCTCGTCGTCGACAAGCGACCGGAAGTAGAGCCGCTCGTCGGCGCGGACGGCGAGTCCGACAGCGACGGCTAATCCCTGGCTACAGGTCGTCGTCCGACGACAGGGACTCGCCGATTCGCTCGGCCAGCGCCTCCGCCGTCAGACTGGGCTCGTCGCCCTCGCCGCGCAGCTCCTCGACCGTCACGTCGCTCGAGGTGTAGACCTCGGCACGCGGGATGATCCGGGTCGGCCGGTTCTTGTCCCAGACCCAGACATCCTCCATCTTGAGGTGGAAGAACGGGTAGCTCGGCTGCGGGACGTACTGCAAGTCGAGCCGGTTGCAGAGGTACGTCGCGTCCTGGGTCAGGACGCAGTAGCGGAAGAGGGCGAAGACCGCCGAGTACTCTCGCTTGAGGGCCAGCTCGAGCTCTGCTTCGAACTCGTCGAGCTCGTCGAGGTGCGACATGCGGAGATCATAGCCCCGCCAGGAGGGCCTGGACCGGGCCGCGTCCCGGCACCTCGAGCGCCGGATCCAGCTCTGCCAGCGGCTCGAGCGCAAAGCGCCGCTCGTGCAGCCTTGGATGCGGAACGACGAGGCCCGGCTCGTGGAGAACCTCGTCGCCGTAGAGCAGCAGGTCGAGGTCGATCGTGCGCGGGCCGAAGCGCG
>JBKPAM010000077.1:0-6627 GCA_046726435.1 Actinomycetota bacterium | reverse complement strand
TCGACTAGCAGCGCCAGCGATCGCGCCTCTTCGGGAACGTTTGCCCAGCCAAGCGGCGGCGAGACATCGTCGCCGTCGCATGTGTACCGGTTCGGGATCGGCTGCGCGTGCTCGAAGGCGCTGCTCGCGAGGGCAAACACGCCGTCAGCAGGTGAGATGAAGGGCGGCGGCCGTATGGGCCGGGTCGAGTTCGCCATAGCGCTGGACAGCCTCGTCCGTCGGCAGCGCCTCGACCTCCACGCCCCGTTTCCGCAGTTGCTCGAGCGTCTCGGGTTCGGGTCGCATCTGCGCGTACGCACCGGTACCCACCAGCAGGCGCTCGGGCAGCTCCTCGAGCACGTCAGCGAGGTCGGCGAGGACGAGGATGTGCCCATTTGCACGCCACCAGTTCGTGACGAGCCGGCCGGGCAGCAGGATCACGTCTCGTGTCCGCTCTTCGCCGTCAACAACGATGCGACCGAAGCTGTATTCGTCGATCGTCGGCATAACACCCCCCATCGGTGCGGCGCTCGCGCAGTTCCTTACCTGAGGCGACCGGGGCGAAACGGGGGATGGCTCGTCGGAGCACGAACGGAGGGCGAGGGATCGGCCACGGATCGGCGCTTGCTGATTGCGCGGCTTGTCCGACCGGCTGCGCCTTGGACGGGAGCGCCGAAGCTACTCGGTCCCGCGCCAACGGTACCGCTGGCACCGCATCCGCAAACAACCGAGCTTGTGCACCCGACCCGGCTGGGCTGGGAGACCGCCTCAACTTCCGCGTGCGCTGCTGCTCCCGCGCGGAGGACGCCAGAGCGGTAGAGGTAGAGGCCGTGGGTGAGTTCGACTACGTGATTGTCGGCGCCGGCTCGGCGGGTTGCGTGCTTG
Source organism: Actinomycetota bacterium (assembly GCA_046726435.1). Classification (GTDB taxonomy): domain Bacteria; phylum Actinomycetota; class Thermoleophilia; order Gaiellales; family Gaiellaceae; genus AC-32. Next base: position 5,763 of record JBKPAM010000077.1, on the reverse strand, counting down.
CAAGCAGGCTCACGCAGGAGCCTGACCTCAGGGTCCTCCTGCTCGAGGCCGGAGCCAAGGACCGCAAGTTCGAGATCCGCGTTCCAGCCGCCTTCTCCAAGCTCTACCGCAGCGAGGTCGACTGGGGTTATTCCACCACCCCCCAGCCCGGGCTCGCAGGCCGTGAGGTCTACTTCCCGCTCGGCAAGACACTGGGCGGATCATCTTCGATAAATGCGCAGATGGTCATCCGTGGCCACCGTGCCGATTACGACGGCTGGGCCACGGGCGGGAGCCCGGGCTGGGCGTGGGAGGACGTCCTCCCGTACTTCGAGCGAAGCGCCGCCGGGCCATTCGAGATCACCGACCTGCGCGACCGGAACCTGCTGACCGAGGCATTCGTCGCGGCGGCCGTCGAGACCGGACTCACTCGCGCGGACGACCTGAACGCACCGGAGCCCGAGGGCGTCGGCTACGTCCGCGTCAGCCAGCGGCGAGGCCGCCGCTGGAGCGTTGCCGACGGCTACCTGCGGCCCGCGCTCTCCCGCCCGAACCTGACCGTACTGACGGCGGCCCAGGCGACGCGCGTCGTCATCGAAGGAGGGCGTGCCACAGGCGTCTCCTATCGCCGCGAGGGCCGCGACGAACAGGCCCGCGCTGCCGGCGAGGTGATCCTCTGCGGTGGGACGATCCACTCGCCGCACCTCCTGCTCGTCTCGGGTGTCGGCTCGCGCGCGGGCCTCGCCGCCGCCGGTGTCGAGCTCGTGCACGAGCTACCGGGGGTCGGGCAGAACCTCCAGGACCACCTCGTCGGCGGCATCTTGGCCGCCTCGACGAGCGACAAGACCCTCTACGCGGCAGACTCGCCAGCGAATCTCGTCCGCTTCCTCCTCTTGCGGCGCGGCATGCTGACCTCGAACGTGGCGGAAGCAGCGGCGTTCGTGAGAACGGGCTCCGATCTTCTTGCCCCCGACCTCGAGCTCGTCTTCGCACCGGTCCTCTTCGCTGAGGAGGGGCTCGTCCCCCCTCCGGAGCACGGGATCACCATCGGCACGGTCGTGCTCCAGCCGCGCAGCGTTGGCCGCGTGGAGCTCCGTTCGGCGGATCCCTTCGACCCGCCCCAGGTCGACCCGGGCTACCTATCCGATCCCGATGGAGACGACCTTCGGATCCTCCTTCACGGCGTCCGTCTGGCCCGCCGGATCCTCGCCGCGCCCGCGCTGGCCCCGTACGTCCGCGAGGAGCTCCTTCCCGGAAGCGACGCTCGGAGCGACGAGCAACTCACGGACCAGGCACGGGCCCACGCGCAGACGCTCTACCACCCCGTTGGCACGTGCCGGATGGGCACCGACGAGGGCGCGGTGGTCGACCCCGAGCTCCGTGTCCACGGCATCGAGGCGCTCCGGGTCGTCGACGCGTCTGTGATGCCCCGGATACCACGCGGACACACCAACTGGCCGACCGTGATGATCGCGGAGAAGGCCGCCAACTTGATCCGAGGCACCGACTAGCCGAGATGCCCGGCTCGGTCCTCGCCCGATCTCGGCGCGGGTTGACACGGCGCAGGTTCGCCTGCGCCCACGGCAACTCGAACACGATGATTGCACTGCGTGCGTCTCGGCGCGGGCCGTCCCCGGCGCGCCGCGCGATGTGCGGCAAGCTCGTCTCAGCGAGCGGGAAGCTCGACCGGCTGCGACGGCGGCTCCGCGGGTTGCTCCGTGGGCAGCTCTTGCGGCCGCTCCTTCGGAACCGGATCCTCGACCGGCTCGACCCGGTGGATCTTCTTTGGCTTTCCGACGTCCATGCTCTCAGTATTCCTCGGCGACGAGCTCGCCTAACTCGATCGCCTCAACGAGTTCCGACGGGGTGCTCACGTCCGTGACGGTCACCGGCACGCCGTAGCCGGCGAGCCCCTCAGCCACCTCGGGCGACCTCAAGGGCGGCGGCCGAGCAGTCGATCGTGCTGGCACGTACAGCCAGGCCGGGTAGGCGAACGCGGCCCGCCACCCGCGCTCGCACTCGATCACCACGCCCCAGAGCGAGACCCTGCCCACCGCGTACTGGATCGTCTCCGCCGGCGGCAGCATCAAGCGGAGGTATTCGGCAGCCCCGGCGAGGGTCGTGGTCGCATAGATCCCGCACTCGCAAGGCTGATGAGGCGCTTCGTGGGTCCTCCGTCGCCACGGGCGAAGCAGACACCGGTGCCGGCACTCCGCCTCGACGTGGCTGCCAGGCTCCCAGAGAAGGGGGAAATAGAGGCTGCGCAGCCGCAGCGTCCGCTCGTGGAGGACGATGTACCAGGCACGCCACGCACGGATCGGTTCCGCGAAATCGGGCGCACGGAACGGGTCGCGGCTCTTTACTCCCGCTTCGCTACCCCTGTGCCTGACGATTCCCGGCACGACCCTCTTTCCGTTAAGCGCTGCCCTCCGGCGAGTTTATCCCCGAGGATTCGGCGTCGAGAAATACGCCCGTCTGTGGCACTCGGAAGGCGGAGGGAACGTGCGCGCGTCCCGTGTGGGGCCGCGTCCCGACCCTTGAAAGCTGACACGCGCCCAGATCTCGTAAGCCGATTACCCGCGCTGTCGCGACGAGACGAGCGCTCGTGCTCGCTCCGTCAAGGATCAGGCCGGGTTCCTGCTGGTCTTGGTCTGGACGGTCTGGATCGGCCCCGAATCGAGGTATCGGGCGTGGCCTCCCTGCTTCGGATAGCCTGTCACCGCCACAGCGAGAAGTAGTCGTCCAGGCTGGGCAGTCCAGATTTCGCGCTCCTGCTCCTCGGCTGAGCACGTGAGCAATCGAGGCGGAAGGATCTGCGATGGCTGGCGGCCCCCATCGTCCCAGAGGCGGCGCTTCTGACCTCGACTACTGGCTTCGACGCTGCGAAGGATTCCGCGTCGACTCGCCGCAGGGCCGGGTTGGCTTCGTCGAGGAGGTGCGGTACGCAACCCGCTGCGATCGACCGGACGTGATCGCAGTCCGCGCCGGTCTCCTCGGCAGGCTTCTCCTCGTCCTCCCGGTGGATGAGGTCGCGGAGATCCTCCCGGGAGAGGAGTTGGTCGTCGTGCATCGCTCGCCGCGCCCGTCGGCCACGGAGCCCCCGCACAACCGGCGCAGGCACATCCAGCCCGGCGGTCCGGGCGGAGCGCCGACCACCGAGGTCGAAAGCGTCGGCGCCGGAACGAAACGCATCGAAGCCCAACGGGAGGTGGTGGCCGTGATCAATCGGCTAAGGCGCCGAATGAGCCTGAGAAGTCGGAGGGGACGTGAGGAAGAAATGAAGCCCGACGTTGAGGAGTCGGCTGAGCCGTCTGCGGAGGAACAGCCGGCGCAGGAACAGGCCGGTGAGGAACCAGCAGCGGAGGAGGCACCCTCGGAGGAGGCTGCGGAAGCGGCGCCTGCTGAGGAGCCGGCGGCGGAAGAGCCCCCGGCGGAAGAGCAAACGACAACCTGAAGTCGAGAGGGATGAAGCGGGTCGGGCTCCGGCGCCAGGTCGACCAGGCTCTGGAGCCCCTTCCCCCGCTCGCAATGAGCAGCTCCTCGGTCAGGCACTATCCGCAGGTTGTTCGTCCTGAAAACTCATAAGGCTTCCGTGCCCAAGCGATCAGCGCAATAGATGCGTGCGTTTGGGTCTACGCCTGGGTCCTGGCTCGTTCGCGGTTACGCGGACGCTGTCGAGCGGTTTCGGGAGCAGGCGGCTCTCGGAGCGGACAGCGCTCGCGACGTCTACCCATCGCTGTTCGAGGCTCTGAGCTGGGCTCATTCTCTATGGGACACATGGTTTCGCCTGGTCGAGCCGCAGGACCGACATCTCGACGGCCTTCGTCATGTGCGCGACCGTTGTCACCACCAGTTGGCAACTGCCATCTACCGAGACGCCGCAGCACCGGGCGGCTGGCGTTGGTATGCCATTGGACATCTTCCACCCGAGGATCCTGGCCACGGCCAAGACCGGGAGGGCGCCAAGAACTACACCGATCTCCTGGCACAAAGGCCTGTTCTTCAGACGCTTGAGATCGTCGAGAGCCACTTCCGCTCGATGGTCCCCGAGCACGAGTTGTAGGGCGCTCCCCTCAGCCTCTGGCGAGCCCGTCGGTCTGTGTGGCCAGCTCGGCGTCACGGTCGGTAATCGCCTGCGCCGCCTGCGTCCACCAGCGCACCACGACCCGGTTCCACTGGATCGAGATGTCGGGGTGGTGCCCCGCGGTCTCGGCGACCTCGGCCAGCCGGTTGACGAAGTTGATCGCCGCCGAGAAGTCCTTGAAGCGGAACTCGCGCTGCAGCGCCCCCTCGATAACGGTCCAACCTCAGGGACCTCCATGCTCGCACCTCCGCATCCGGGTCGGTCCCGCCCCCAATCGTCGCACGTTCACCGAAGCCGAGGAACAGAGGTCATCGGTGCGCATTCGCCGGCTCGCTAGCGGAGCTACGAAAGTGATGAGGCGGTGCGCACGCAGCGCGTGCGCCCAGCGCGCGGACGCCGGGCGCAACCTCAATGTTCGAAACTAACCATCTAGGAGGAGCACGAAGTAGTGGCGCCGGTCGCCCGCCTCGTCGATGTCCTCGTAGCGCACGCGTTCCGCTTCGAGGACGAATGGACGCACCAGCTTCCACGCATCCGCCCGTCCGAGGCCAGGCGCGTCGACGCAGACGTCGAGGTCGCGCCACACCATTAGACCGGTGACATAGCTCCCCACAAGCAGGACCGAGCCGGCCGAGCAAAGTCTGTCCTCGACGCGATGGGCGACGAGGAAATCGTGTGCTTCCGCGTGGAGCTCCTCCGCGCGCGCGAGTAGCTCCGCGTCGGTCAACTTCACCTACATGCCCATCGCGTGAGTAGCCGATGCACGTTCGTTGAACCGATGGCAGGCAACCACGCCTTTCAGTGAGTAACGACGCGGAACGCCCAGCCTGATTGGCGCTATCCTCGCGCTGCCCGCCGTCTGTCCTGTCATCACCGAGTCATCACGCCAGTCCCCAGACTCATCGGGTCACGCCGGTTGTCGTTCCGCCGGCGCGGCCTGCTTCGCGAACAGCTTGATCAGCTCGGCGCGGGATCGCACGTCGAGTTTCCGATAGGCGCGGCCGAGATGGAACTCGACCGTCTTCGGGCTGAGGAAGAGGCGTGCGCCGATCTCCTTGTTCGTCAGGCCGTCCGCCGCCGCAAGCGAGACCTGGAGCTCCTGCGGCGTCAGCCGTTCGTGAGCCGTGGGCTTGCGGGGACGCAGCCGCTCGCCGCTCGCCCGCAGCTCCGCGCGAGCGCGCTGGGCCCAGGGTCGCGCGCCGAGCCGTTCGAACCTCTCGAGCGCTCGGTGCAGATGCTCGCGCGAGTCGCGGCGTCGCCGAAGCCGCCGTAACCGCTCGCCGTAGGCGAGCTGCGTTCGCGCGTGCTCGAGCTGGTTCGAGTCCACCTCGTGGAGCTCGAGCGCTGACTCGAATGCGTCGTCGGCCTCGGCATCGTCCACAAGCAATGCGCGGCAGCGCGCTCCAACCGCATTTGCCCAGCGGCTTTCCGTCAACCCGGCGTTCTCGAGCAAGCGATCGAGCTGCTTCGACGCTTCGGCTCGCTTCCCTGACCGAACCAGTGCCTCGATCAGATCACCGTCGATCGGAAATCTGTTGGGAAGTCGGACGCCTCCCTCGGCAAGCATTTGCGCCGCCGGCTCGAGCCAGCCGGAAGCCGCTGCCATGTCTCCGCGCATGAGGGCGTCAAGCCCAAGCGCGCCGCGGGCACGCACCTCGTTGAAGCGGTCGCCTCGATCTGTCGTGATCCTGAGCGATCGT
>JBKPAM010000076.1:0-52791 GCA_046726435.1 Actinomycetota bacterium | reverse complement strand
GATCAGTCGGCTTCGAGCTTGAGGAGTCGAAGGAGCTCGCCGATGTCGTGGCCGTCCTGGGCGGGGTGACGCATGGCGATGTCTGGGTCGATGCGGTAGCGGTTGCGTCGGCCGATTCGTTCGCTTTCCACGTAGCCGGATTCGATCAGGTCGGCGACGATCCGTTGCGCGGCGCGCTCGGTGATCCCGACCATTTGCGCGATGTCACGGAAGCGGGCATCGGGGTCGCGCTGGATGCAGAGCAGCACCTGGGTGTGGTTCGAGAGAAACCGCCAGGTCTTGTCTTGATTAGAGGTTGACATACGACATCTATAGCGTATATTTCATGTCGGTAAACAGAAGTCGTGTAACTGTAAGCGCGATTCTGAGAGCGTATCATGAGCGAGCTGCTCGAAGAGGTGAACCGCAAGATCCGCGACCTCGCGACGAAGGTCGACCCGCATGATTCGTCGAGCTGGGAGTTCGTATGCGAGTGCGGTGAGGACGGTTGCACCGAGCGTGTCGGTCTCCCGCTCGCCAGGTACGACGAGCTCAAGCACGCTGACCGTGTGCTACTCGCGCGTGGGCATCGCCTACGGCGTTCCGTTTAAGCTCGCCCCTCGTAGCCGCCGCTGACAACGAGGCGAGGGCGGGGGCCTGGACACGACGCGCCTCGCGTCCTAGTCTCACCTCATTAGGCCCTCGATCCTGCGGCCTCGCGGGCACGGAGGACGAAGGAAGGAGGGCTGGCCATGCACAGACGCTTTCGTCGCGTGGCTGTGGCAGTCACCGCGGTTGTCCTGGTGGCGATCGCGGGAGGGGTCACCTACGCGGTGGCAGACATCGGCGGCGGTGGAGTGATCAACGGCTGCTACAAGTCGCAGAACGGCCAGTTGCGGCTCATCGATCCGGCGACCGACCATTGTCTGCCCAGCGAGCCAGCGAACTCCTGAAACCAGACCGGAACGCAAGGGCCACCAGGACCGACGGGACCCGCAGGGCCGACTGGGCCTCAGGGACCGAAGGGCGATACGGGCCCGACAAGGTCCAGCAGGGCCGATTGGGCCTCAGGGGCCGAAGGGCGATACGGGCCCGACAGGGCCAGCGGGGCCGACGGGGCCTCAGGGCCCGAAGGGTGACACGGGCGCGACAGGGCCGCAGGGGCCGCCCGGATTGAGCGGCCTGCCTCCGGTGAACCGCTTCACCCCGATGCAAATCATCAAGGCTGCGATCCTCACCTGTACGAGCACGAGTGTGAGCGGGGGCCTGACCGACTGCGCAAGCTCGAGGCTGAACGGACTCGAGATCCGCTTCGGGGGCGCAGAGGCGGAGACCATCTGCGGCGCCATCGCTGGAAAAACAAACTTCGGTATTAGCACGAGCACTCCGGCGACAGTCCCGTATTTCATCTGGAACGGCTCGAACTGGGCCTTGTCGTCGGCCACTGGTTTCTCACGCACCGACGACATTGTTTGCTTCCCGTGAGTCGATCATGCGCTGCGCTGGAGCCGCTTTCCGCGGCTCCGGCGCAGCGGTATGTCCATACGGAGGGCCAAACGGCCGTTCGGTTTCGAGAGACAAAGACCGCCCGTTGATTGGGTGCCCGGAAGAGGCGTAGCCTCGTCGCGTCGTCGGGAGGAAGGGGGTAATCCCTTGAGGACCTTTGCGCTCACGCTGCTCGTGGCGGCAGTAGTCGGCTCCCTGTCGATCGAGGCGGCCGCCGCTCCGAGCTCGATTCGGCTTGTTCGTGTCACATCGCCAGTCGCGATCGGCGAGTACGCGACGCTTGTGGCCCGTGTGCGGCCGCGCCGCGTTTGCTCGATCAGGGTCTATTACTCCTCCCGTCGGTCGAAGGCTGCCGGGCTCAATCCAAAGCGTCCCGTTCGTGGACGAGTCCGTTGGACCTGGAAGGTCGGGACCCACACGACGCCGGGCCGTCATCGAATCACCGTCGCCTGCGGCTCTGCCGGCAGGCTGCTTGCGACGTTGTGACGACCCGCTGACCTGCAGCACGCGAGGAACGGCTCGCCATCGTTATTCTCGTCGCCGCCGCGGGCGGCAGGTCGTCAAGTTCGAGGAACTTGCTCAGTCGCCGCCTGGCGCGATCGTGGTCGGCGAGTAGCCGCTCCAGCCACGCACACATAGCCGAGAATGCGCGCGTGCCCGTCTACAGGGTGAACAAGGACGCGGTCAGGTACGCGAAACGGCTGATCGACGCGCGCCAGTACGTGCTCCGCTCGCGTTGGCAGGACGTGCAGCCGCGCGCGCGGGAGCAGAACGCATTCCTGAAGGCGCATTCCTGGGAGGAGTACGCCGCCTGGCATCTCGGCCTAACCGAGGGCGCACCTGAGGAGAAGAAGGCGCGCTACGCGTTTGTCTACGGCGACTTCCGCCGTCTTCACCGGATGGGGCTGATCGCCTGCCACTACCGTGCGGCGGAGTGGCGGCACAAGGAGATCGAGCTTGCAGCACACGAGCTCCTGCAGTACCTCGACCGAAAGAGCGCCTGACGAGGCGTCGGCGGCGCGCGCCTCGGCGCGTCTTAGAGAAGGCTCGGGATCTGTCTCCAACCGAAGACGCTCCTTGCCTAAGGCGTTGAGCCGTCGTGCATCGCCTGGCATGTTCTTCGTGCGCTATGCCGTCTGCTGGTTTTCGATCTCGAACGTTGTCTCCTGAGGCGGCGAGGGAAAGCCGCCTTCAATCCCGCTTTGGAGCTGCGGCATGAGCGTGTTATTGCGGAAGCGCTCCCAGCTTTCCCGCGACTCGTGGATTGCCACGATCGTCCAGCCGTCCGATGAAGGACCGGCCGCGTGGAAGACTTGACCGTCGGGGAGGTCCCTGCCGCCGTTCGGATGTACCGCCGCGAGGGATGCTTCGTACTGCTCCTTCGTCCCGCCCGAGAACCGATGCACGATGCCGTATGCCATCTCCGCTCCTTTCCGTCGGACCCGTTGCGCGCAGCGTCGAAGGCCCGGGTGCCGCAGCCACTTGCCGCGGGCCGAGGGCCGGTGACGCGGGGAGTGCCGATCGTATGCCGCTCCACAGCCGGCATCAACTTGCAATCGCGATTCGGAAAAGAAGCGCGAAGCCGCGTTCGGCTCGCTTCGGGCTCTAGCGAAGCCCCTGGAAGGAAGCGGGTATTGCGCCGCGTCTAGGAGAGTGAGCCGGCGGGTGTGCTTGGCGGCCGTACCGGCTAGCGAGCAGTCCGCCGGCTCTAACCTCATAGATCGGGACTTCGACGCGTTTCTTGTGCGTCAGGCGTTGGGAAATGTGCGCTCTTTGCGATCTTTTCGGCCCCGATTTGCGTGTGAATTGTTCGCAATGTGTTAGCAAGCAGGGAAACTCGTAGTCGGTTGCGGCTACGTCCACCGGGGAGGGCTGGACGTTTGGGGGAAACCCCGCCGCCAAGCAGTTTGACCACGAAGAAGCCCCGCCCCACGGTTGCTCGTGGGACGGGGCCGCCGCACCGTCCTCGTATCCCCGACGCTCGGCAAGAGACGCGGAGGGAGGTGGTGCTTGGGGCGGAGTCTAGTCGGCGCCTCTGGCGCTGACCGTTCGGTAGACGACACGTCACCCCAGCCAAGGGGTGAGCGCTTCGACCCAAGGAGGACGCGACTAATGCGTCTGAAGAAACGCTACGTGGTTCTCGCCGCGCTCGTGGGTGCGATCGCGGCCATCTCGGCGGTCGCGTACGCCGGCAGTCCCCACTTCGTCACCGCTGACGCTACACGCACGGACAACACCCTGTCCGTGAACTTCAAGGAAGCGGGCCTCGGCAATGAGCCGCAGGTCCACGTCGTCCTCAGCGCGACGGCCCTCTGCATCAACAACGGCGGCAAGCATCCCAAGGCCGTGAACAAGGCGAGCGTCTCGGCCGCGGGTGACTTCCCCGTGCAGAACGGCAAGGCCGAGGGCACGCTGTCGGTGACGGCGACGTTCCAGCCTGACTGCAGCCCGCCGATGACGGTCCAGTTCACCGACGTGAAGCTCGTGGACGAAACCAGCGGTGCCACGGCAAACATCCCGGGCACCTTCTAAGGAACCGGCACGCTCGATCCATCGGAGCGAGATGCGATTGGATCTGCGTCGAAGGGAAGAGAGACCAGGGAGAGCTGCTCCGGCGGCTCTCCCGCCCAAGGACCGTGTTCGTCTAGGTCGCTCCGGAAGGGAGGCCGGGGCCGACCGCCGGCCGAGGCCCAACCGCCTCACGTGCGATGTGTGCGGACATGCCCGTACTCGAGACGAGCGACATCGGCTCGTCTGGGAACGGGACCCTGCCATTCATCTCGTTCTCGCGGAGTTGTGTCGCCACTGCGCCGCGTTCGCCGACCCGCTCCTCGAGTTCCACGGAGGCCGCGGTCGCGATGCCATCAGGCTGGTGCGGGAGACCCGCGTCGCGCCGCCACCGCGAACGCTGAAGCCACGCGTCTTGGCCTACGCGGCACGTGGCATTCTCTACCTCCTGATCGCCGTGGGCTTCTTCTTGCTGGTAACCCTCGTCACCTCGCGCGGCCTTTAGGAGATGGCGGGCTCGATCGTTTCTCCGAAACGACGGTCGCCGTCGTCGCTAGCACCGATGGTTTCGCTCGCAGGAAGCGCCGCGCCCTCTTGCCCTGCGGCTGATCGAGGACGAGTTCGGTCTCCATGTTGCACCCCTCGGTTGTGGTGACCTTCGTCTGAAAAGAGCGGTTTGACCGGAGAACGAGAAGGCCCGCGGAAGCGGGCCGTTCTCGCATCGACACGCCTGGAGGAGCCGTGCTACCTGATTGTCAGCTTCAGGTGGTTGTCGTCGGGTGCCTGCTTGACCATCGTGATCCGGTAGACGCCCTTCGCCTTGAGCTTCAGCGTCGCGCCGACCTTCTCATGCCTGGTGCCGCGCGGGCCCTTGATGATCAGTGCGGCCTCGTCGAGGTTGAGGAGCGTCACCGGCCCGGTTCGAGTGACCGTCTTGACGTACTTGCGCTGGTTCGGGCCCCCGCCCACATAGAACCAGTGGCAGCCCGGGTCGCGCATCGCGACGATCAGCTTGCTCGCCCCGCTTGCACCGTTCGTCCCGGCCGCGGCGGATGCCGTGAGCATCAGGCCGGCGATTCCGATGAGGATGAGTTTGCGCACCGTTACCTCCTCGCGTGTCGATTTCGTTCATCAGACACCGCGAGTGGGCACATCTCGTCCGTGGCGACGCCGATTCGGTGTCAGGGAGAACTACGGATTGCGCTTGAGGTGAGCTACTCGACCGCGGCTGGCAGCGGCTCCGCCGAGCGCGGAAAGAGGCCCGCTAGGCGGCTTGCGCCACCCTCGGCGGGATCACCGCTCCGATCAGCCAGAAGATCGGCAAGAAGATTCCGATGATGAACATCACCCAGTGCCCTTTCCTGAGGGTCATCACGCCGAGTGTGACCAGCAGGACGAAATAGAGAAGGGCGCCGAAGCCGATTCCCCACCACATGATTCCTCCTTCGCTCGTGCCCGCCACGGGACGGCCGCCAGAAGATCGCAGCGGGGAGAAGTCGGCGCATCATCCTGTCCGTACGAAGCCAAACGCCCGGCTCGCACCGGTATGTTCGCTCTGACGGCGCGCGCACACCAAGAGGAGGGCACGAATGAATGCGACCGACATCGAGCTGGGCCCAATCGACTACCTGATCGTCGAGTGGCCGCCCGGCAAGGAGCCGACGGGGGAGGGTCTCAACCTGCTCGCGGACTTGACGGAGCGTGGCCTCATCCGGGTGATCGACCTGGCGTTCGTGATGAAGGAAGAGGACGGAATGGTGAGGGGGCTCGCGATCACGGACCTCGACTCGGACGGCACGCTCGACCTCGTCCAGTTCGAGGGCGCCTCCTCGGGTGTTCTCGGCCAGGACGACTTCGACGAGGCAGGCTCGGCTCTCGAGCCCGGCGCCTCGGCCGCGATCCTCGTCTACGAGAACAGGTGGGCGGCGCCGTTCGCCGCCGCTCTGAGGAGGAGCGGCGCGCAACTCGTCGCCAACGGGCGGATCCCGATCAACGCGCTCCTGGAGAAGCTCGACGAGCTCGAGGCCGCACAGGCCTAGGAACACGACTGAAAGGAGAGAAGCACGATGCCAGGACTACTCCGTGGAGTTGCTCGGACTGCGGTCGTCGCCGGTACCGCGACTGCGGTGTCGAACCGCGTCTCGCGGCGGCAGGCCGAGCGCTGGGCCGCACAGGACGAGCCGCAGTACTACGAGGAGCCACCGCAGCAGGCGCCTCCCGCTCCTGCTCAGCCGGACAAGCTCGAGCAGCTGAAGCAGCTCGGCGAGCTGAAGGCGTCGGGAGTGCTCACCGAGGCCGAGTTCGAGGCGCAGAAGGCCAAGATCCTCGCAGGCTGAGGCGGCGGCTCTCGAGCCGCTATTCCGGGCCGGCGTGCTCGACCGCGTCGGCCACGCGGTGGAAGCGGTGCTCGCCGTCGACGACAGCGGCGAGCTTTCCCGTCTCGGGGTACTCGGCGACGTCGGGGTTCGCGTTCGCCGCGACGATCAGCACCCGCGCCGGCGCGTCGCCGTCGTTGCGGATCTGGTGACCGCCCTCCGGCCCGCGCGGGAACGGCACGACGTCTCCCTCCGCGAGCCGGTGGTCGCCGTCGTGCATTCGCACGGTGGGCGTCCCGCGCAGGACGATCAGCGTCTCCTCGGTGCCGTGATGAAAGTGGTAGACGAACTGCGAGCCGCCGGGCTGGAGCTCCCAGAGCGACGCGCCGAGCGAGCCGCCGGGCACGCGCACGAGGCGTCGCGCCCCGACGCCGCCCCAGTCGGGGACCTCGTCCCAGATGTTCCGGGCGTCCTCGTTCAACCGGCGGGAGCCTAAGTGACGTGGAGCCGCGGCGACAAGACGGCGTAGGCTTGCGACGATGGCAGGTGTGCGACCGAAGCACCTCGTGCTCATCCTCGCCCGGGAGCTCGCGTCGAACCTCGCCACGCCGACGCTGATCACCGACGAGCGCGGCTGGCTCGTCTACTACAACGAGGCCGCGGAGAGCGTCATCGGCCGCTCGTTCGCCGAGGTCGGAGAGATGCCCTACGAGGACTGGACGACGCAGTTCGCTCCGCGCTCGCTCGACTCCGAGGAGCCACTGCCCCTGGAGAAGCGGCCGCCAGGCATCGCGCTGTACGAGCGGCGGCCGGCGCACGAGCAGTATCGGATCACGAGCGTCGACGGGGTCGACCGCGACGTGGCGGTCACGTCGTTTCCGCTCTTCGCGCACGCCGACGAGCTGGTGGGCACCATGTCGATCTTCTGGCGCGAGGCGGAGTGAGGCTCGCATGAGGCTGAAGATCTGGGGCTGCCGGGGATCGGTGCCGACGCCCGGTGCCGAGACCGTCCGCTACGGCGGCAACACGTCGTGCGTCGAGGTCGCGCTCGACGACGGCGCGGTGCTCGTGCTCGACGCGGGCACGGGAATCAGGCGCCTCGGCCACGAGCTCATGGAACGAGGTGCCTTCCGCCTCTACCTGTTGCTGACGCACCTTCACCTCGACCACCTCGAGGGCCTTCGCTTCTTCGGGCCGCTCTGGGACAGCCGGGTGACGATCGACATCTGGGGGCCGCCGTCTCCGGTATCGAGCCTCCGGGAGCGGATCGCGCGTTCGTTCTCGCCGCCGCTCTTTCCGCTCGACCTCCGCGACGTCCCGGCCCGCGTCGCCTTCCACGACGTGCCCCGCGAGCCGTGGACGATCGAGAGCGCGTCCCTCGCGGCGAGCCTCGTCGTCCATCCGGGGCCGACGGTCGGCTTCCGCATCGAGACGAACGGCTCGAGCTTCGCCTACATCCCGGACCACGAGCCGGCGCTGGCGGGCCCGATCGAGGGCAGGCGCACGGACTGGCTCTCCGGCGGTGCGCTCGCGGAAGGCGTCGACATGCTCCTGCACGACGCGCAGTACTCCGAAGAGGAGTACCCACAGCGGATCGGGTGGGGTCATTCCAGCGTCGCGGACGCGGTCGCGTTTTCCAAGGTGGTCGAGGCGCGGCGCCTGCTGCTCTTCCACCACGAGCCGCTCCACAATGACGGCTCGCTCGACCTGCTCGAAGACCGCGCCCGGGAGCTCGCCGGCGCGAACGGCCTCGGCCCGACGCTCGCGCGCGAGGGCATGGCCGTCGAACTGTGAGGCCGCCCCCGCTGTAACACAGCGCGGTCTTGCAAGACTATTCAGCGTGAACAAGATCAAGAAGACAGAAGACCAGTGGCGGGCCGACTTGACGCCCGAGCAGTACCGGATCCTCCGCGAGAAGGGCACGGAGCGTCCCTTCAGCGGCGAGTACGACCACACGTTCGACCCGGGCACGTACCGTTGCGCCGGCTGTGGCGCGGAGCTGTTCGTGTCGGAGACCAAGTACGACTCCGGCTGCGGCTGGCCCGCGTTCTACGCGCCTGCCTCCGACGACGCGATCGAGGAGGAACGGGACGTGAGCTTCGGCATGGTGCGCACGGAGGTCATGTGCGCAGCGTGCGGCGGCCATCTGGGCCACGTGTTCCCGGACGGGCCGCACCCGACGGGGCTGCGCTACTGCATCAACTCGGCATCGCTCGAACTGGAGACGAAGGAGGAGGAGTGACGAAGAAGGCAACGTTCGGCGCCGGCTGCTTCTGGGGCGTCGAGGCGGCGTTCCGGCAGCTGGACGGCGTGACGAAGACCGAGGTCGGCTACGAGGGCGGGGCGCTCGAGAACCCGACCTACGAGGACGTCTGCTCTCACACGACCGGCCACGCGGAGGTCGTCGAGGTCACGTACGACCCGGAGCAGATCTCGTACGAGGAGCTTCTAGAGACGTTCTGGGGCAAGCACGACCCGACGCAGCTCAACCGCCAGGGTTGGGACATCGGTGACCAGTACCGCTCGGTCGTTTTCTTCCACGACGACGAGCAGCAGGCCACGGCCGAGCGCTCGAAGGCCGAGCTCGATGCATCCGGGCGCTACCGCAAGCCGATCGTGACTGCGATCGAGCCCGCGCAGACGTTCTACGTCGCCGAGGACTACCACCAGCAGTACCTCGAGAAGCGCGGCCGCTCGAGCTGCACGCCCGCCCTCGCCGAGAGCGCCTAGCCTCGGTCGCGCAGAAACACGGCCAACGTGGCGGTGAAGCCACTGAGGCGTCGCTTGCGATGCCGTTTAAGAGGACGCGCCGGCTTTGCCGGCGTGTCCGTCTGAAACGGCCCGGCGAGGCACCGAGTCTGGTCAGTTAGCGAGGAACACCGCAACCGTCGCCGTAAAACCGTGCAGGAACGGCTTCCCGCCTACCGGGCCGATCTCGCCTGCACAGAAAAATCCTGCCAGCGCGTCGTCGCCGAGTAGCTCGCCGACGGCGCGCGCGTCGTGGTCCGGCGCCGAGAACATGCCCTTGCCGCGACCGTTGCAGGTGAAGAGCAGCGCTCCCGCGGCGCGCCCGGCCTTCACTGTCGCGGCGAGGTTCTCGCGCAGGTCCTCGTCGGCCGAGGCGGCGTCTCGTACGTGGAAGCGCATCGTCTGCCCGACGCGTACGGGCTCGCCGATCGCGAGCGCGCCGGTCTCCTCGTCGAGGCCGATCAGTCCTCGCATCAGGTAGTCGCCGCGCCGGTAGTCGGAGCGGTTCTCGTCGATCACGAGTCCGGCGAGCACGCCTCCGCTCGCGGCGCTCTGCTGTTGCGCCGGCGTGAGCCTCGCGAGGTCCCCTTTCAACCGTTCGAGCGCCGGCTCGCCGGCGAGCTCGAACACGACGTTCCCCTCTGCGCGCGTGATCACGGAGTCGCGGCCGACCGGCGCACAGCCTTGCGAGACCACGGTAAGGACGGGCGCCCCGCGGACGACGGCCCCGACCGCTCCCTCGTACACGATCTCGCCGTCGACGAACAGCGCCTGCGAGTCCGGCTCGCCGTTGCCGGCGGCCAGCCCGCCCACCAGCGGAGCGGCGTCTTCCTCCTCGTTCAGCCTCGCGAGAAAGCCGGCGGCCGGGAACGTGAACGGGTCGACGAGCATTGCGACGAGGTCGGCACCGTCGAGCTCCGGGAAGCCCGTCACGGCTACGCCGTCCTCCGTGCTCAGCGCGATGCTCTGAAAGGTCTCGACCTCGGCCTCCGGGAGTGCCGCCGCCCACACCGCCGCGCCGGGCCCGTCCTCGAGCTCGCGGTCCCGGGCCACGACGCCCTCGGCGACGCAGCCGACGAGGTGCTTCGGGCCGAGCTCGCGCTCGACCGCGCCGACGGCCTCGTCCACGTCTTCGAAGTGGTCTGCCGAGACGAAGAGGAATGCGAGGTCGACCTCAGCCCCTCCGAGCGCGGCGCGCGCCTCGCGGGCAGCCTCGGAAGCCGCCTCGGCCGCCTCGGGTGACGTGGACAGCCCCGCCCCGACCCGGTGCGTGAGCATCTCGGGCCTCATGGGCGGAGTGTACGCCTCTGTTTCGGCCTCAGGACTTCCGCGCTACGGCATCGCTTGCGATGCCGTTGTCAGGCCGTGCGGGCTTTGCCCACACGGCCGTCTGAAATGACCGGTCGATGCGCTTGGCCTCACGACTTCCGCGCTACGGCATCGCTTGCGATGCCGTTGTCAGGCCGTGCGGGCTTTGCACACACGGCCGTCTGAAATGACCGGTCGATGCGCTTGGCCTCACGACTTACGCGCAGACGCCCGGCCGCCCTTGCGGCCCGCGGCCTTCTTCTGGGCGGTCGTGCCGCCCTGGCTCGAGCTGCTCTTCGAGCTCGAGCCGGAGCCGGACTTCTTCCCACCTCGGCTCGAGGAGCCGGGCGAGTTCGCGATCCGCGCCGCGCGCTGTTTCGACATGCCCTTGTCCTTCAGGGCCTCGTACTGCTTCTCGTTCTTGACGTTCGCTCGCTTGTTGGGCACGTTCCCCTCCTCGGTCAGGGTTTCGAGATCTGCTCGACGACTTCGCCCGTCTTCTTGTCGTTCGCCTGGAGAGCCACGTCGGCCTGAGCGAGCACGCCTACGAGACGGCCGTTCTCGACGACCGGCAGCCGCCGGACCTGCTTACTCGCCATCATCTTCAGCGCCTCGTCGAGATCCTGCTCGGGCTCGGCCGTGACGAGCTGCGTCGAGGCTGCCTCACGCGCGGTCACCGAACCGGGGTCCTTCCCCTCGGCGACGACACGCGTGACGATGTCGCGATCGGTCAGCGCGCCGACCAGCCTGTCGCCCTCGACGACGGGAGCCATCCCGACGTTCTCGTCCTTCATCATCTTCGCCGCGTACGACACCGGTTTCTCGGCCTCGATCGCGCACGGCTCGGAGCTCATGACTTCCTTGACACGCTTGCCCATCGAAGCCTCCTTCGCTCTTGTGGTCGTTCGTTCGGCTTCCCGGCGGGAACCGGCCCGAAACGGTGAGAATGCGGCCGTGCGGACGGCGACGATCGCGCGGCGCATCACCGAGCTGGCGCTCTCCTTTCCCGAGGCGTACGAGGATCGGCCGTGGGGCGATTTCCCGGTCTACAAGGTGGCTGACAACAAGGTGTTCGGCTGGGCGGTTGTCGAGGACGGCGCGGTTCGCGTTACGGTCAAGCTGACCGCTGAGGAGCGCGAGATCGCGCATCTCCTGCCGTTCGTGAGCGTGGCGCGCTACGTGGGGCGGTACGGCTGGATCACGGCCGAGGTGACGGACGAGGAATCGCTGGCTGCGGCGCTCGAGTGGCTGCGCGAGAGCTACTGGCTCAAGTGCCCCGCCCAGCTGAAAGCCGCCGTCGAGGGCGAGGACTAGCCCCAGGGACAGTCCCTGGGACACGTCCCTTCCCGCCACTTCGTCAGTTCGGATCTGGCTATGCCAAGCGCCTTCGGCCACCGAGACATGTCCCGGTCGGCCGTGGCCCAGGGACTGTCCCTAGGACATGTCCGAAACGGACGGGTCGGTCAGTCGGCCTGCGGGTCGTCCTCGGCGTTCGTCTCGCCTTCTTCGGGGTCGGGCGCGGGCGAGTCCTCGAGCTCCACGTTGCGGTCGTCGTCGCGAGGGTGCGAAGTATCCTGCTCTTCCATGAGCAACGTCCTTTCCGAACCGGCGCCGCGTGGAACTTCTACGCATGAATTCGGCGCGCGAATTGGCCCCGGAGCCGGGCTTCGCCCGGCGGGAGGCTCACTGCGCACACTAGCCGCCCGTTCGCATCCGCCGGCTCCGGGGCCGTTGGAAGGCCGCGGACGGTCGCAAGGAGGGGGCGCACGGGGGAACCAGGTGGTTTCCCCGTGAGGGTGGTGCTTCCCGACTCCTCCGAACTCGAGCTCCCCGACGGCGCGACGGGGCTCGACGCTGCCCGCGCGATCGGCCCGAAGCTCGCCGAGCAAGCGGTGCTCGTGCGCTCGAACGGCCGCGTGCAGGACCTGCGCGAGCGGCTCCGGGAAGGCCAGCAGATCCAGATCGTGACCACGCGCGACACGACGGACCCGGACGCGCTCTACGTCCTCCGGCACTCCGCCGCGCACCTCCTGGCCGAGGCCGTCCGCCGCCTCTACCCGGGCACGAAGATCGCGATCGGCCCGCCGATCGAGAACGGCTTCTACTACGACTTCGAGTTCCCGGAGCCGATCGGCGAGGACGCCCTCGGGCGGATCGAGGAGGAGATCCGGCGCGAGCTCGCGGAAGGCCGCACCTGGAACCGCGAGGAGGTGAGCGCCGAGGAGGCGAGACGCTACTTCCAGTCCGAGGACGAGCCGTACAAGGTCGAGCTCGTCGACACCGCCGACGGTCCGATCACCTTCTACACGCAGGGCGAGTTCACCGACCTCTGCCGCGGCCCGCACCTGCAGGACTCGAAGCCGATCAAGGCGCTGAAGCTCACCGGCCTCGCCGGCGCGTACTGGCGCGGCGACGAGCACAACACGCAGCTGACGCGGATCTACGGCACCGCCTTCTACAGCCAGGAGGACCTCGACGCCTACCTCGAGCGGCTCGAGCAGGCGCGTGCGCGCGACCACCGCCGGCTCGGGCCGCAGCTCGACCTGTTCCACCTGTCCGAGCACGCTCCCGGGATGCCGTTCTGGCACCCGAAGGGCATGGTCATCTGGAACGCGCTCGAGGACCTGCGCCGCCGCGAGAACGCGAGGCGCGGCTACGTCGAGGTGAAGACGCCGCTGCTCTACGACATCGAAACGTACGAGACCTCGGGCCACTACCAGAACTACCGCGAGAACATGTTCTTCGTCCAGGGCAAGGAGGACGAGAAGCCGCTCGCGCTGAAGCCGATGAACTGCCCCGGCCACATGCTCCTGTTCGGGAGCCGGCTGCGGAGCTACAAGGAGCTGCCGCTGCGCTTCGCCGAGTCGTCGACGCTGCACCGTGACGAGCTCGGAGGCACGCTGCACGGCCTCCTGCGCGTCAAGCACATCACGCAGGACGACGCGCACATCTTCCTCAGCGAGGACCAGATCCAGGACGAGATCCACGGGATCATCGACTTCGTCCGCTACCTCTACGGCGTCTTCGGACTGGAGGCGCGCGCGGAGCTGTCGACGCGGCCGGAGAAGCGGCTCGGGACGGACGAGCAGTGGGATCACGCCGAGGCGGCGCTCGAGAGCGCGCTCAAGGCGAACGGGATCGACTACGTGATCTCGCCGGGTGAGGGCGTCTTCTACGGGCCGAAGATCGACCTGCACATGACCGACGTGCTCGGGCGCTCGTGGCAGATGGGCACGATCCAGCTCGACTACCAGATGCCGGCGCAGTTCGACCTCACCTACATGGGTGCCGACAACGAGGAGCACACGCCCGTCGTCATCCACCGGGCCCTGCTCGGGTCGCTGGAGCGCTTCATTGGCATCTTGATCGAGCACTACGGCGGCGCCTTCCCCTTCTGGCTGGCGCCGGTGCAAGTTCGGGTGCTACCGGTCGGCGAGGGGCACCGCGCGGCTACGCAGGAGCTTGCGGAGAAGCTGGGCGA
Source organism: Actinomycetota bacterium (assembly GCA_046726435.1). Lineage (GTDB taxonomy): Bacteria > Actinomycetota > Thermoleophilia > Gaiellales > Gaiellaceae > AC-32. Next base: position 38,946 of record JBKPAM010000076.1, on the reverse strand, counting down.
GCTCCGCGTCGAGGTCGACGAGCGGGACGAGACCGTCGGCAAGCGGATCCGTGACGCGGAGGTCGAGAAGATCCCGGTCACGATCGTCTACGGCGACAAGGAGTCGGACGAGGCGCTGGCCGTCCGCGAGCGCGGGGGAGAACAGTCCACGAAATCGTTGGACGAACTTCGCTCGTACCTTGCTACCCTTTGACTCTGCTCAAGCAGGGGCCCAACCCTCACCTCCCAAGCTCGCGCTTCGCGGAGGTTCAACCGAGTCGGACGGACGAGGATTCAGGGCCGCTGCTTGCAGCGGTCTTGTCGTAGAGAAGGAGGAGTGAGAGCTTGGTGAAGAGCCTTTGAGACCACGCCGAAGCGTGGAGCCGGACCGGGCACCCGTACCGCAGGCCCGAATCAACGAGATGATCCGCGCGCCGAGAGTCAGGCTGGTCGACGAAGACGGCTCTCAGGTCGGGATCAAGGACACCAACGAAGCGCGCGAGTATGCGTGGGGCAAAAACCTCGATCTGGTCGAGGTCGCCGCGCAGGCCGATCCGCCGGTCGCGCGCGTCATGGACTACGGCAAGTACCGCTACGAGCAGGAGCAGAAGGCAAAGCTCGCTCGCAAGCACCAGATTTCGGTCAACGTCAAGGAGATCAAGCTCAGGCCCAAGATCGGGATACACGACTACAACACCAAGAAAGGCCATGTCCTGCGCTTCCTCAACCAGCGCGCGAAGGTCAAGGTGACGATCATGTTCCGCGGCCGGGAGCAGAGCCATCCGGAGCGCGGGCGCGACCTGCTGATGCGGCTGGCCGAGGACGTCAAGGAGGTCGGGCAGATAGAGTCCCCGCCGCTCCAGGACGGCCGCAACATGGTGATGGTGTTGGGCCCAACGAAGAACGCCGGAGTTTCTAGAGACGATGCCAAAGCAGAAGAGACACAGCGCCGCGAAGAAGCGGTTCAAGGTGACCGGGACAGGCAAGCTCCTGCGCCGCAGGGGGATGAAAAGCCACAACCTCGAGAAGAAGTCGCCGAAGCGCAAGCGGAGGTTCCGTAAGGACCACGCCGTCCACGGCTCGGACGTTCGCGAGCTGAAGAAGCTGCTGGGGAGGTAGGCGTGGCGCGAGTCAAGCGTTCCGTCCACGCGCGCAAGAAGCGCCGCAAGGTGCTCGAGCAGGCGCGTGGCTACTGGGGGCTGAAGCACTCCAGCTACAAGCGCGCCAAGGAGCAGGTCGACAAGTCGCTCGTCTACGCCTACCGGGACCGCAAGAACCGCAAGCGAACCTTCCGGCGGCTCTGGATCATGCGCATCAACGCGGCGGCGCGCCGCGAGGGGCTCTCGTACAACCAGCTCGTTGCGGGCCTGCGCAAGGCCGAGATCCCGCTCGACCGCAAGGTGCTCGCCGACCTGGCCGTCAGCGACCCCGACGCCTTCGGCAAGCTCGCCGCGCAGGCCAAGGCCGCGCTCGAAGCCTGAGCTCCGCCCGCTCAGCCGAGGCCCTCACTGGAGGGCTGGGTGACAAGCGGGCGATCTTCCGCCATCAGGCTGAGCACTTCGAGCAGCAGGGCTCTCCCGTGTATGCGCACCTCGCGCGCCGGTGCGCGACCGAGCCGCTGGTCGACGAGGTCGTCGGCGAGCTGAGCTGGGACGCGCCACTACGGCTCTTCGGCGGCGTGCACTACCTCGAGCTCGCCGGGATCGAGCCGTACGCCCTCTCGGGCGAGTGGGACGACTTCCGCGCGGCGCTGGAGGCGCGTCGGGACTTCCTCGCCCGCTTCGTTCGCGAGCGGGGGGTGCAGACGAACGAGGTGCAGCGCTGCTACCCCCTCCTGCCGGCCTTTCTGTTCTTGGCCGGCCGGCACGGCGGCGGTGCGCTCGACCTGGTCGAGCTCGGGCCTTCCGCCGGACTGAACCTGCTCTGGGACCGTTACGCCTACGCCTATCGCGCGGGCCGGTGGGGCTCCTCGGAGCTGACGCTGCGAGGGATCGAGTACCTCCCGGTGCCGCGCGAGGTCCTGGCGCGGCGCGTCGAGGTGCGTCGGCGCCTCGGGATCGACCTCACACCGGTGGACGTCGCCACGGCGCACGGCGCGCGGCTCCTCCACGCGTTCATCTGGCCGGGGCGCGTCGAGCGGGCGCAGCGCCTGCGCCAGGCGATCGCGATCCTGCGCCGCGACCCGCCGACACTCGTGCGCGGCGACTACGTCGAGCTGCTCCCTTCGGTACTGGCCGAAAGGGACGAGGAAGCGCTGACCGTCGTCTTCCAGACCGCCTCGACGGGCTACATCGGCTCCGAGCGGCGTGCCGAGCTGCGCTCGCTGCTCGAGGCGGCCGGCCGCGAGGGGCCTCTCGGCTGGGTCTCCACGCGCGCCGTCGAGGAGCTCGAGGAGGACCGCCACGACAGCTACGAGCTCGAGGTCGCGCTCTGGCCCGAGGAGGAGCGGCGGTTCCTGTTGCGCTGCGACTTCCACGGGAACTGGCTTCGCTGGCGGGGGTGATCACCTCCCGAGACAACCCGAGGCTGAAACTGCTGCGGAAGCTCGGCTCGCGGCGGCAGCGGGAGAAGCTCGGGCTCTTTGCGTGCGAGGGGGAGGATCTGGTCGAGGCGGCCTTGGCCGGCGGGTGGGCGCTCGAGTTCGCCCTCGTCGACGCGGCACGTCCTCCGGGTTTGGCGATCCGGGCGGAGCCGGTCGCGTCTCATCTGCTCTCGGAGGTCTCGACGCTCGGCCACGCGCCGCGGGTGATCGGCGTCTTCCGCGCCGCTCGGCCGGAGCGCAAGCCTTCCGGCCTGGGCCTGGAGCTCTGGCGGGTGGGAGATCCGGGCAACGTGGGGACGCTGGCTCGCGCGTGCGACGCGTTCGGGGCGTACCTCGCGCTTTCGGCCGGGTGCGCCGACCCGTTCGGGCCGAGGGCGCTGCGCGCATCGATGGGCTCGGTCTTCCAGGTGGGGCTCGGAGTGTTCAGGCCGGAGGGTGCTGTCGCGCTGGTCGCGCACGGGGCGCCGCCGTTGTCGGAGCTCGATCCGTCCCTCTCGCGCTTCGTCCTTGGCTCCGAGCGCGACGGGCTGCCGGAGGACGTTGTCGCGGCGTGCGCGGCGAGCGCAACGATTCCCTTCACCGGGCGCGCCGAGTCGCTCAACGTCGCGATGGCGGGGACGATCGCGCTCTACGATTGGCGCCGGTCGCATGGAGCCGACTGACTGGATCGAGAGCTACCGGCGGGCGTGGGAGGAGAACGACGCCGACCTGCTCGTCTCGCTGTTCACCGAGGACGGTTCGTACCGCTCGTCGCCGTTCCGTGAGCCGAACCTGGGCCACGACGGCATTCGCGCGTACTGGGCTCGTGCCGTAGGCCCGCAGCGCGGCACCGAGGTGCGGATGGGCGAGCCCGTTGTCCAAGGGAACGTGGTCGCGGTCGAGTGGTGGACGACCACGGACGAGGGCGAAGGCCCCGTGTCGATCACGGGCTGCCTGCTCGTGCAGTTCGCTCCCGACGGGCGCTGCTTCGACCTGAGGGAGTACTGGCACCTCGAGCCTGGGGCCTCGGCGCCGCACGAAGGCTGGGGCAGCTGGCGGCGTCGGTAGGATGGCCGCGATGGCCACGATCAGCGGTATCTGGACGTCTCCCGCGCGCAAGAGCGGTCGATCGGTGGGGCACGAGAGGCGGCGCGCGATCGCCGGCGAGGGCCTCGAGGGCTGCGCGCACGCGAACCCGCCGAAGCGCGAGGTGTTGTTCGTGTCCGCCGATCATCTGCGGTCCGTCGACGTCGGGCCCGGCGCGATCCGCGAGAACCTGACCGTCGAAGGCGCCGACGTCCAGGAGTGGCCGGTCGGCCAGCGCGTGCGGGTTGGCGACGAGGCGGTGTTCGAGATCACGATGGTCTGCGATCCCTGCCACCGTATGGACGAGCTGCGCGACGGCCTGCGCGCCGAGCTCGACGGCAAGCGCGGCATGCTGGCCCGGATCGTCGAGCCCGGCGAGGTCGCGCTGGGCGACCGGGTCGAGCTGCTCTAACCGCGGCCCGCGCCAGACATGTCAGGGCGGGCGCCTCGCGACCCAGACGGTGTCCTCGCCCCCTGCGTACGGACGCCGGTCGAACCAGCCGTAACAGCCGAGGACCTGGAAGCCCGCCCGCTCGAGCACTGAGCGCCACTCGTCGTTCGAGAGCCACGCGAGCACGAAGCTCGTCGATCCGGACTCCCCACGCACCGACAGCGTCAACGTCCGCTCACGGGAGTCCCAGTCGGCCCGCTCGAAGATCCCCGGCTCCCGCTCGAGCCAACGCGCATGCGTGTCGGCGATGTCGTCCGCGCTGGGCGCGAAGACGTCGAAGACGAGCCGCCCGCCCGGTACGAGCAGCTCCCGCGCCGCCCGCAGCGCGCGCAGACGGGACGCGTCCTCCAGCAGGTGCAGGTACGACCGAAACGGGCACGTGACGAGCGCCACCCGCTCCACGACGGGCGGCGCCTCCAGCTCGCCGAGCCGCAGATCCAAGAGCTCTGCCACGCCGGCCAGCTCTGCCCGCTCCCGGCAGACCGAGAGCATCGCGGGCGAGGAGTCGACGCCGATCACGCGCACGCCCGCCGCCGCAGTCGGGACGGCGATCCGGCCCGTCCCTACAGCCAGCTCCACCACCGGCCCACCCGCGCGCTCGGCCTCCTCGACGTAGAAGGAGACGTCCTCGGTGACACTCCGGCTCCAGGGGTCGTAGAGCTCGGCGATCGCGTCGTAAGCGCTCAACGGGGGCGATGGTACAGTCGCCCGATGGATCCGAAAGCCCTGGAAACCGAGGCGCAGAGCGCGATCGCGGCCGCATCGACGCCGAAAGCGCTCGAGGAGGCGCGCGTCCGTTACCTGGGTCGCAAGAGCGAGCTGGCCCAGGCGCTGAGGGGCGTCCGCGATCGCGAGACGGGGATGACGCTGAACACCCTCCGTGACCGCCTCGAGGCCGCGCTCGACCAGCGCCGCGCCGACCTCGAGCGTGCCGAGCTCGACCGCGCGCTCACGGAGGAGGTCGTCGACGTCACCCTCCCGGGCGACGTGCTCCCGCTCGGGCACCTGCACCCGATCACGCAGACGCGGCGACAGATCGAGGACGCCTTCCTCGGCCTCGGCTACGAGATCCGCGACGATCGCGAGGTCGAGACGGTCGAGTACAACTTCGACAAGCTGGCCTTCGATCCGTGGCACCCGGCGCGCTCGCACCGGGCGACGTTCTTCTTCGACGAGGGTCGCCTGCTCCGTACCGAGACCTCGCCGAGCCAGATCCACGCGCTCGAGGAGCGCGAGCCGCCGATCTACATGGTCTCGCTCGGCCGCTGCTACCGCCGCGACGCGATCGACGCGACGCACTACCCGATCTTCCACCAGTTCGAGGGTCTTGCCGTCGACAGCGGCCTCACGCTCGCCGACCTGAAGGGCACGCTGCTGTATGTAATGCGGGCGATCTTCGGGCCCGACCGCCGCGTCCGCTTCCGCACGCACTACTTCCCGTTCACGGAGCCGTCGATCGAGCCTGACGTCTCGTGCGGAATCTGCGGCGGCGCCGGCTGCCGCACCTGCCGCTACTCCGGCTGGCTCGAGATGGGCGGTGCCGGGATGGTCGATCCGCGCGTCTTCGAGAACGTCGGCGTCGACCCGGAGGAGTGGTCCGGTTTCGCCTTCGGTTGCGGCATCGAGCGCGTCGCGCAGCTGAAGTACGACTTCCCCGACATCCGCGCGCTCTGGGAGGGGGACCTCCGGGTCCTGACGCAGTTTTGAGAGTCCCGGTCTCCTGGCTGCGCGAGTACGTGCCCGTCCAGATGCCGCTCGAGGAGCTGGCCGAACGGCTCTCGATCTCGACGGCGGAGGTGGAGGGGATCGAGCGCCGCGGCGTGCCCGACCAGGACGGGAACCTCGGCCTCTTCCGCGTCGGCCGGGTGCTCGAAGCGGAGAAACATCCCAACGCGGACCGGCTGCAGCTCTGCCGGGTCGACCTCGGCGAAGGCGAGCCGCGCCAGATCGTCTGCGGCGCCTGGAACTTCGGCGCCGGGGCAACCGTCGGCGTCGCGCTCCCAGGCGCCGTCCTCCCCGGCGGGCTCCAGCTCGAGCAGCGCGAGGTGCGCGGCGAGCTCTCCGACGGGATGATCCTCGCCGAGGACGAGGTCGAGCTCGGCACCGATCATTCCGGAATCATGGTGCTCCCCGAGACCGAGCCCGGGACGCTGCTCGCCGAGGTGCTGCCCCTGGTCGAGGACGTCCTGCTGGTCGACTCGACCGGCAACCGGCCCGACCTGCTCTCGATCTACGGCATCGCGCGCGAGGTCGCTGCCCTCTACGACCTCGAGCTGGGGCCGTCGCCGGGGTCAGACCCCGGACAGGTCCCTCGAGGGCAGGTCGACGTGACCGTCGAGGACTTCGAGGGCTGCCCGCGCTACATCGGGCGTGTCTTCGAAGACGTCGCGATCGGCCCCTCGCCGGTCTGGCTCAAGGCGCGACTGCTGAACGCGGGCATGCGGCCGATCTCGAACGTCGTCGACGTGACCAACTACGTGATGCTCGCGCTCGGGAACCCGCTGCACGCGTTCGACCTGGCGAGCCTGCACGGCGGCCGGATCGTCGTCCGCCGCGCGCACGCGGGCGAGACCATCCGCACTCTCGACGGCGTCGAACGGCGGCTCGAGCCGGACGACCTGATGATCGCCGACGCCGACCGCTCCGTCGCCCTCGCCGGGATCATGGGGGGCGAGGAGACCGAGATCGGGGAGGGCACGACGGAGGTGCTCCTCGAGGCCGCAAACTTCGAGCCCACCGGGATCTACCGGACCTCCGAGCGCCTGCGGCTGCGCACCGAGGGCTCGAACCGCTGGGAGAAGGGCGTCGACCCGTACCTCGCGGAGCCCGCCGCGAAGCTCGCCACCCAGCTGATGGTCGAGACCGCAGGCGGGCGCTGGACGGGCCACATCGATGTCCAGGAAGGGCTCCCCGAGCGGCCGGTGATCCGTTTCCGGCCGGAGCGGTCAGACGAGCTGATCGGCCTTGCCACCCCGCCCGACGAGCAGGCCGCGTGGCTCGAGCGGCTGGGCTTCGAGCAGCGCGGTGAGGCGGTCGTCGCGCCAACCTGGCGCGCGCGCGAGGTCACTCGCGAGGTCGACGTGGTCGAAGAGGTCGCTCGCAAGCGCCTCGAGGACGTGCCCTTCACGCTTCCGCTCCGGCGCGAGATGTTCGGCGCGCTCACACCGGTGCAGCGACTGCGGCGCAGGGTCGAGGATGTGTTCGTGGGCCTCGGGCTGACAGAGACCTACACGCCGTCGCTGCGAGTGCACGACGCCGACCCGAACGCGTGGCGCCTCGCAGAGCCGATCTCCGCGGAGCTCGCCGTGCTCCGGACGCGCCTGCTGCCAAGCCTCGTCGAGGCCGTTCGCCGCAACCTGGAACTCGGCGCCGAGCAGGTAGCGCTCTTCGAGGTGGCGCGCGTCTACCTCCCCGACGGCGAGCTGCCCCTCGAGCAGACGCATCTGGGCGCAATCGTCGCCGGCGGCTGGTCGCGCGCAAAGGGGATCGTGGACGCGCTCTATACGGCGCTGAAGGCCGAGCCGGGCTTCGAGCGCGCGGAGGACGAGCTGCTCCATCCGGGCAAGTCCGCCGCGACCGCTGCCGGGATGGTGGGTGAGCTCCATCCGGCGGTGCTGGACGGGGTCTGGGGCGCCTTCGAGCTCGACCTGGCGAAGCTGCTCGCCGAGACCCCGGACGAGGTGCGCTACACGGACGTCGTCTCGTTTCCGGCCGTGCACCAGGACCTGGCCTTCGCCGTCCCCGAGGAGGTGTCCGCCGCCGAGCTCGTCGCCGCTGCGCGCGCGGCAGCCGGCCCCGAGCTCCGCGAGATGCGCCCCTTCGACGTCTACCGCGGCGGCCAGGTCGGAGAGGGCCGCAAGTCTCTCGCCTTCGCGGTCAGCTTCCAGTCATCGGAGCGCACGCTCACGGACGAGGACGCGGCGGCGCTGCGCGAGCGAATTGTCGAAGCGCTGCGACAGCGCTTCGGCGCTGAGCTTCGGACCTAAGGCGTCGCTTGCGATGCCGACAGTGGAGGGCGTGCCGGCTTTGCCGGTGCGCCCGTCCGCCCGTCTAGAGCGATTCCGGAGCGACCCGCGCAGCAAGGGCGGCGAGAACCTTGCTCTGGATCTCCGGCTGGTCCCGCAACAGGCGCCGGAACGAGCGGTCGGTGATCACGAGCGCACGCACCGTGGAGGTGGCGGTCACCGTTGCCGTCCGGGGAGTGTCGGAAACCAGCGCGATCTCGCCGAAGAAGTCCCCGGCCCCGAGCTGGTTGATGCTGTGGCCGTCCTTGACCACGTCGGCCTCGCCCTCGAGCAGCACGAAGAACTCCCGGCCCCGTTCGCCCTGGCGGGTCATCTCCTTGCCCTCGCGCAGGTCGATCTCGTCTGCGAGCTGCGCGATCTGCTGGAGCTCACGCTTGGAGCAGTTCCAGAACAGCGGTGCCCGCTTGATCAGCTCGACCTTCTCGTTGCGGTGGAGCACGAGGGTGAGTCTAAGCCTCTGCGCGCTCCGGGAAAAACCGATTGACCTTTGCAAACCGTATGGGCTAGCGTGACGTCACCGAGGAGGGTCTAACCGTGCCATCAGCTCGCTTCCTACTTCTGCTTCCGCTCGTGATCGCCGCCGTGCTCATGCCCGGCTCCGCCCAGTCCGCCGCAACAGCCACGGCGCTGACAGTCACCGTCGGGCCGGGGTACACCATCAAGGTTGCCGACGCGAGCGGCAATACCGTGAGCCACCTCGACCCTGGCGCCTACACGATCACGATCCACAACCTGTCCCAGGGGGATTACCTGGTGCACAACTTCCACCTCAAAGGGCCGGGAGTCGACATGGCGTCGGGCTTCGCGAACGGCACCACCACCTGGAACAACGTCACGCTGGTCGACGGCATCTACAACTACAAATGCGACGCGCACCCGACCCAGATGAAGGGGTCGTTCCGCGTCGGCGCCGCGCCTCCGCCTCCGCCGGCGGCCCCGAAGCTCAACGGCAAGGTCGGGCCGGGGAAGACGCTCTGGCTGAAGACCGCCGGAGGCGCGACTGTCAAGAAGCTCAAGGCCGGCGCCTACAGGGTCACGGTCAAGGACGCGACGAAGGCCGACAACTTCCACCTGCTCGGCCCCGGCGTGAACAAGAAGACGGGCGTCGCGTTCCGCGGCAAGGCCTCGTGGAAGGTGCGGTTCAAGGCCGGCAAGAAGTACACCGTGCGCTCGGACGCGCACAAGAAGATGCGCCGGACGTTCACGGCGACGGCGCCCTAGGCCGCCGCGTTAGTTAGTCGCGGTCGACGAGGGAGAACGGGCCGAAGCGTGCCTTCGTCCTGCCCTCCCGGCCGCGCCGCGCCAGGAGGCGCATGGTGGCACCGATGCCGCCGGACACCACGAAGCCGAGCCCGAGCGCCGCTGCCGCGGCCGCAGGCACCTTGCCCTTCAGCTTGGCGTTGACGTCCATTCCCGCGCGAAGGTCGTCGACCGCGTCGGCGAGCCGATCGCGCTCCGTCTCGATGTCGCGGCGGACCTGCTCGGGGCTGCGTCCGTCAGACGTGGTCTCGGCCATCGGCCTTCAACGCCTCCGTCGTCAGTCGCGCCTCTTCTAACGCCTGCTCGGGCACGGGCGGCGTCCCCTTCTTGATCGCTCTCATCCCAAGAAGCCCGAGCACCGCCGTGATCAGGGCGACGAAGGCCGTCACGATCAGGAGCGCGACCCAGGTCGGGGTCGCGGTCGCGATCCCCGCAGCCATCGTGGCGAGACCGAAGCCGACCACGAACAAGAGCATGACTGCCGCGCCCAAAGCCAGCCCGATCCCGAGCCCGAGCGAGGAGAGTTTGCGCTTGAGCTCGAGCCCGGCGAGCTCGAGCTCGAGCCTGGCGAGCGTGCTTGCGTGCTCGGCGACGTTCTTGGCCGTCTCGCCGAGGCCGGGCGGTTCGCGCTCAGTCTCGGGGGTGTGCATGTCCTCTCCAGTCGACCACCTTGGCGAGCACGATCCCGGCGACCAATGCGGCGGCCACGATCGCTACCGGCGGCGGCCCGCGGCGCTTGCCCTTGGGCTTCGGCTTCGGCGGCTGCGGGGTGAGCTCCGGTGGCGCCGCGGCCTGCGGTGGTGCCTCTGGGCTCCCGTCGGTCGGTGCCTCGCCGCGCGCCCGCGCGGCGATCAGGCTCGGCTTGAGCTTCCGTAGGAACGCCGCGTCATCGCGAAGCTCCTTCGAGAGCCATTCACCGACACCGTCTCCTCGCGCCGCAGCGCGGTTGGCCAGCTCTTGCAGGCGATCGGCGCCCTTCTCGACGATCTGGTCGCCCGTCACGCCTTCTTCACCGGCGGCGGCTCGCCCGTTGCTATGTGCCAAGCCTTCGCGGCTGCTCGTCTCGCCGCGAGGACTGCGCCCGCGGAGAGGCCGATCCAAAGCAGCTTGCGCAGCATTCCGGGTTGGTTGCCTGACGATGACGGGGCCAAACCTGGTGGTTACTGTAACCGCGTGGACCCCGAGGCGCGTCCGCTCGCGAAGGCGTTCGGTAGCGACGCCGACCCAGGAGGTCGCCCCGGCTTCGGCCGGCGCGACCGCCAAACGCACGCTCTGGGATGCGAGAGGAACCGCACCTCCCGACGCCTCTGACCAAGGCGGAGCGGCAGCGCTTGATCGCTAGCGTCGTCTCGCGGCGTCGTATCGGCAGCCAGCTCGAGCTCGCGGAAGCGCTCGGCCGGGCCGGTTGCAGGGTGACGCAGGCGACGATCTCCCGGGACATCCGCGAGCTGCGCCTCGAGAAGACGAGCGACGCGCTGGGCCGGCCGCGCTACGTGATGCCGGGGCGCGGGTCACGGAGCGATCCGCGCGAGTCGCTGAACGGCGTGCTACGCCAGTTCGGGCTGCGGGCTACGGCCGCGCAGAACATCGTCGTCGTCCAGTCGGAGCTCGGCTCGGCGCCGGCGATCGCGCGTGCGCTAGACCGGCTCGAGCACCCGAAGATCGTCGGCACGCTGGCAGGCGACGACACCTGCCTGGTGATCGCGAGCGGCCCGCGCGACGCGCGCGCCGTGGCTCGCGAGCTCTCGGCGGCGATCGGCTGAGCACCGCGTACGGCGCGCTCTCCGAGACGAGCACGTCCAGATCGGCCGCCCGTTGTCACACTCTCGGCACGGTTTCGTCACAGACACGCGCGCCACCCGCGACTATGCTCGCAGTGGGGAGGAGGCCGGGCGCGCCTGAAGTAAGACCCGCTACTCGGGGCGGGTGGTTCCGTTCGCCCGCGGCTCTCGATAGGGCTCCAGCTTCTCGAAGCCGTCGCTACCGACCGAGAGGCTGATCGTCCCCTCGACGATCTCGTCCACCAGCTCGGCGGGCACGTACTTAGGCCTGCCCAACACGCCGGTGCCAACGGTGAGGCCGTCGAAGATGTCGAGTTGCGAGTCTCCGATCGTCTCCTCCACGGTGCCGAGCTTGGCCCCGTCGCTCCCGACGACGTCCCATCCGCGCTTGATGACGAACCACGAGACCGGATCGGCCATGGCTCAGACGGCCCGCCCGCCTACGTACCAGACGGGCCCCTGCGTGTAGACCGGCCTGGTGTCGGAGAGCACGCGGAGGACACGTAGCTCGCCGCGAATCCCCTCCGCGTCGAGCCGCTCGAAGCATCGCTGTGCCATCTCGGCGGAGGCGCCGTAGCCAAATCGCCGTGCAACCCGGAAGCGATAGGCCAGCACGTCGCCGAAGCGCGCCGGGTTCACCGGCGCGAGCAGGAGCGCGGCGCGCTCCAGGTAGTCGCTCGAGAAGAGCTCCAGCTCGGCATAGACGTCGCTCCAGTCATCCGGCAGATCCGCGGACGCTCGGCTCCACTGCTTGGCGAGCATTGGGCGCCGTTGCTCGGCGACCGCCGGTGCGGGCTCGGGCTCCTCCGCGGCTCGCACGAGGTGCAGCGACCCCTGGATTCCCGCCCCCTCGACCCGCGCGAGCAGCCGCCTGACGAGCTCCGGCGAGGGTCCGTTTCCGCGGCGCGAGACGTTGAACGCGATCACCGACCGGTGCCGGCCCGGAGTCGCCGGGCCGAGCAGTGCGGCGGCGCGTCCAGCCTCGGCCTCGTGGTCGACGATCACTCGCAGGCGGGCGTCACCCCAACCCTCCGGCAGGCCACTCTCGATCGCCCGCCACTGGTCGACGAGTGCCACGAGGGTCAGCATAAACTCACGCTCGTGGCGAAAGTCGAGCAGAAGAGGACGCTGTCCGAGGAGCGCCTGCGCGAATTCCTGCGCGAGATGCTCTTGATCAGGCGCTTCGAGGAGAAGGTCGAGGAACGCTTCCGCGCGGGCGAGCTGCCGGGCTTCCTCCACGTTGCGATCGGGCAGGAGGCGGTCGACGTCGGCGTCTGCCAGGCGCTGGAGGACGGCGACGTCTTCGCCTCGACTCACCGCGCGCACGGGCACACGCTCGCTCGCGGGACGCACCCCAACGCGGTGATGGCCGAGCTCTACGGGAAGCTCGAGGGCTGCTCGCACGGTTACGGCGGCTCGATGCACCTCTACGACGTCGAGCGCGGAAACCTCGGCGCAAACGCGGTGGTCGGGGGCGGCCTGCCGGCGATCACCGGGGCGGCGCTCGCGTTCAAGCTCCGCGGCGAGCCGCGCGTGGCGGTCGCGTTCTTCGGTGACGGGGCGACCAACATCGGCACCTTCCACGAGTCGCTCAACCTCGCGCAGCTCTGGCAGGTGCCCGCGGTCTTCGTCTGCGAGAACAACCACTGGGCCGAGTCGACGCCCGCGCACCAGCAGCTCCCGATCGAGGACCTGAGCAAGCGTGCCGTCGCCTTCGGAATGCACTCGATCACGGTCGACGGCCAGGACGTCGAGGCCGTCCACAAGGCCGCTTCCCGCGCGCTCAAGCACGCCCGCGACGCCAAAGGGCCGGTCTTCTTGCTCGCCAACACCTACCGCCTGGTCGGACACTACGTCGGCGATCCGCAGGTCTACCGCGACAAGGAGGAGCTCCGCGAGACCCGCGAGACGCAGGATCCGATCGAGAAGCTGCGCGAGAAGCTCGGGGTGTCCGAGGCGGAGTTCGAGGAACTGGACCGCGAGGCCCACGAGCTCGTCGAGGCCTCGGTCGAGTTCGCCAAGAACGGGACCGACCCGAAGCCGGAAGACGCGCTCAAAAACGTGTATGCCTGAGCTGAGCTACCGCGAGGCGGTGCGTGACGCGCTGTCGCAGGCGATGCGGCAGGACGACGATGTCTTCGTGATGGGCGAGGACATCGCGGAGATGGGCGGCTCTATGGGAGTCACGGCGGGGATGCTCGACGAGTTCGGGTCCGAGCGGATCCGCAACACGCCGATCTCGGAGATGGCGATCGTCGGCGCGGGGATCGGCGCGGCTATGCAGGGGATGCGGCCGGTCGTCGAGGTCATGTACGAGGATTTCACGACGCTGGCGATGGAGCAGATCGTCAATCAGGCGGCCAAGCACCGCTTCATGTCGGGCGGGCAGCTGAAGGTACCGCTCACGGTGCGCACGCAGGGCGGGGCCGGCTGGTCGCCGGGCGCGCAGCATGCGCAGCAGGTCGAGGCGTGGTTCGTCCACGTGCCGGGGTTGAAGGTCGTCTTCGCCTCGACGCCGACGGACGTTCGCGGGCTGCTCTGGTCGGCCATCTACGACGACAACCCGGTGATGTTCTTCGAGCACCGCACGCTCTACGGGATCAAGGAGGAGGTTCCGGATGAGCTCGAGCCGATTCCGCTCGGGCAGGGGCGCCTGCATCGCGAGGGCACCGACGTCACCGTGGTCGCGACCGGGCGGCTGGTGCACGAGGCCATGCGCGCGGCGGAGGAGGCTGAACAGGACGGTGTCTCGGTCGAGGTCTTCGACCCGCGTACCCTGCAGCCGCTGGACGAGGACGCCCTGATCGCGTCGGTGAAGAAGACGAACCGCTGCGTGGTCGCGCACGAGGCGGTCGCGAGGATGGGCTTCGGCGCGGAGATTGCGGCGGTGGTGCAGGAGAAGGCGTTCGACTGGCTCGACGCACCGATCGAGCGCGTGGGAGCGAGGTTCGCGCCGCTCCCGTTTGCGCCGGTGATGGAGGAGTACGTGGTGCCGCATTCGGCCGACGTGCTCGACGCGATCCGGAGAACGGTGGCGCGCGATGGCGCCTGACCTGTCCGCTTCGGACATGTCCCAGGGACTGTCCCTCCGACATGGCCAAACCGGACACGCCCGGACGACGCCACCCGCTTGTTTATGCGGTCGCCGGCCAACGGCCATGTCCATTCCAGCCGTGTCGCAGGGACAGTCCCTGGAGGTTCGGAGCGAACGTGGCTAGCGAGGTCAAGCTGCCCCGCCTCGGCCAGGGGATGGAGTCCGGCACGATCGTGAAGTGGCTCAAGACCGAGGGCGACCGGGTCGAAAAGGGCGAGCCGCTCTACGAGCTCGACACCGACAAGGTGACGCAGGAGGTCGAGGCCGAGGCCGCCGGGGTGCTGTTGAAGATCGCGGTCGTCGAGGGCGAAGTCCCGGTCGGCGAGACGATCGCCGTGATCGGCGAAGAAGGGGAGACGGTCTCGCTGGAGCCGAGCAGCGGCAACGGCGCCGCGGCCCAAGAAGTCGCAGAAGACGCTCAGGAGGAGGGGTCGCCGGGCCAGGCGCGCGAGGAGGAGCGCGAGCGCGGGCGAGAGGTCGTCGAGAGAACGCAGCCGGCGACGCGCGACGGCGACCGCGTGAAGGCCTCGCCCCTGGCGCGACGGATTGCCCGCGAGCGAAGGATCGACCTGGCGTCCCTATCCGGCACCGGTCCCGAGGGTCGCATCGTCGCGGAGGACGTCGAGCGCGCGGGCGCATCTCCGGCCGAGGCACCGGCGCCCGGGCGAGTCGTGATCGGCGAAGTCGAGCAACGACAGTTGACGAGCATCCGCAAGACGATCGCGCGGCGCCTGACCGAGGCCTGGGAGATTCCGGTTTTCCAGCTGCTCGCGTCGGCGGACATGACCCGCGCGAACGCGGTCGTCACCGAACTGCGGGAGCGCGAGGAAGGCCCGAAGACGACGATCACGGACCTGCTCACCAAGGTATGCGCGACCGCGTTGATGCGCCACATGGAGGTGAACGCCCAATGGACGGACGACGCCCTCATGATCTTCCCGACCGCGAATGTGGGCATCGCCGTCGCGACCCCGCAGGGACTGGTCGTTCCCGTCATCCGCAGCGCCGAGCGCCTACGCCTGGCCGAGATCGCAACCGCGCGCGCCGACCTCGTCACCCGGGCGAGAGACGGCAAGCTTCAGCGCGAGGATCTCGAGGACGGAACCTTCACGATCTCGAACCTCGGCATGTACCGGGTCGAGCAGTTCACGGCGGTTCTCAACCCGCCGCAGGCGGCCATCGTCGCCGTGGGGGCGATCGAGGAGCGGGCCGTCCCTTTGGACGGCGAGCTCGCGATCCGACCGATGATGACCCTGTCGGCGACGTTCGATCACCGGGCGGTGGACGGCGCCCCCGCAGCAGGCTTCCTCCAGACCGTCAAGGAGCTCTTGGAAGAGCCCGGCTTGATGCTGTAAGGATGCGCATCTGGTACCGGGTCAGCGATCTCGAGGCGTCGCGCGCGTTCTACCGGGACGTGCTCGGCTTCACCGAGAGGTTCTTCGACGAGAACGAGCGCTGGGCCACGCTCGACCGCGGCGAGACGGAGATCGCGATAGGTGAGGGTGGGGAGGACACAGGCGAAGAGGGGCAGGTCGCCACAATCGACGTCGCGGACGTGAAGGCGGAACGCGAGCGGCTCGAGCAGGCCGGGGCGGGGGTCGGGACGGTGCTGGAGCTGCACGGAGCGATGCGCCTGCTCGACGTCTTCGATCCCGACGGAAACCGGATCCAGCTCACGGAGGAGGTGTCGTGATCCGCCCGGCGGGCCCGCAGGACGTGCCGTTCCTGCGCGACATGCTCCGGCACGCGTACTACTGGCGCGTCGACCGCGTCTCGGAGTCGGGCGAGCCGCCCGTGCGGCGCTACGTCGAGCGCTGGGGGCGGCCGGGGGACACAGCTCTGATCGCGATCCAGGATTTCCAGCGCGTCGGCGCGGCCTGGTACCGGTTGTTCAAGGGCGACAACGCCGGCTATGGGTTCATCGATGAGGAGACGCCCGAGCTTTCGATCGCGGTGGTGCCGAGCAGGCGCGGCTCGGGGCTCGGCTCGGAGTTGTTGGAGGCTCTGCTTGCGCAGGCACGGATCGACGGCTACGCCGCCATCAGCCTGAGCGTGGAGAAGGACAACCCCGCCGTCGGGCTGTACGAGCGGCATGGTTTCAGCCGTATCCGCGACGACGATGGCGGGGTGACGATGAAGGCGGACCTCGCAGCCAACGCGTCGACCTGAGGGTCCGACTCGACCTCGCCGCCGCCGCCAGACCCTCGCGTGAACATTTCCCCCGGGGGCCTTCGGCCCCTAACCCCCGCTCTTGAGAGTAGCGGCGAAATTCGCACGGGTGTGTGACGTGGTCGTGCCGAATGTGCAACAACGGCCCATGTGCGCAACGTCCAATCTGAGCCCCGGGCGAGTGCTCCACGCCGGCGGGCGGACAATGAACGCGGACGACGCCGCGACTCGCAGCGACGTTAGGATCGCGGCCGACCCCATGACGCTCACCGCGCCAGAACTCACCACGACGAACCCAGGAGCCCAACGCCATGGAATGTGACGTCGCCGTCCTCGGCGGCGGCCCGGGCGGCTACACCGCCGCGATCCGCGCCGCCCAGCTCGGCGCCCGGACCGTCTGCATCGAGAAGGAGCCGGAGCTCGGCGGCACCTGCCTGCGCATCGGCTGCATCCCGACCAAGGCCTGGGTCCAGACCGCCTACTCCCTCAAGCAAGCCGAGGAGACCTTCGGCAAGCTTGGCGTCAACATCAACCCGCCCGCGCTCGACTTCCCGACGGCAAACGAGTGGAAGGACGCCGTCGTCCACCAGATGACGAGCGGCGTCGCGACCCTCTTCAAGGCCAACGGCGTCGAATGGGTCAAAGGCAAGGGCCGTTTCACGGACGCCAATACGATCGCAGTCGAGGGCGAGCAAGCCGAGCCGGTCACCTTCAAGCAGGCGATCATCGCCACGGGCTCGTACCCGCTGAGACCACCCATCGACGGCATCGACTCCCCGCGCTGCGTCGACTCCACGGGCCTGCTCGCGCAGACCGAGGTCCCGAGGCGCCTCGTGGTCCTCGGCGGCGGGATCATCGGCTGCGAGTTCGCGTCCATCTTCCACCGCTTCGGCTCCGAGGTGACGATCATCGAGATGCTCCCCCAGCTGATCCCGCAGGAGGACGAGGACGCGGCCAAGGAGCTCGCCAAACAATTCGAGAAGCGCGGCATCACGCTCCACCTCGAGACCACCTGCGACCGCATCGAGGAAACCGAAAACGCGCTGCGCGTCCATTTCGGCGAAGAGAAGATCAAGGCCGACGTGATGCTCGTTGCAACCGGCCGTGGCCCGACGGTCGAGAACCTCGGGCTCGAGGAGATCGGCGTCGAGTTCGACCGTCGCAAGGGCATCGCCGCTGACGAGCACCGCCGCACGACGCAGCCGCACATCTACGCGGTCGGCGACTGCGCCGGCTACTGGCAGCTTGCGCACACCGCCTTCCGCGAGGGCGAGGTGGCAGCCGAGAACGCCTGCGGCCACGAGGCCGTCGTGGACAACCGCGGCGTCCCGCGCCCGATCTACACCGACCCGGAGATCGCTAGCGTCGGGCTCACCGAGGCCGAGGCGCGCGAGCAGCACGGCGACGACGTCGCGGTAGGCAGGTTCCCGTGGGTCGCGAACGCCCGCGCGGTGATGCAGAACGAGACCGTCGGCTGGGTCAAGTCGATCCACGAGACCCGCTACGGCGAGCTCCTCGGCGTCGTCATGATCGGCCCGCACGTGACCGACCTGATCGAGGCCGGCACCGTCGCCCTCGATGCGGAGGCGACGGTCGAGACTGTCGCCGACGGCATGGCCGCTCACCCCACGCTGTCCGAGGCGATCAAGGAAGCCGGCCTGGTTGCCCTCGGCCGCCCGATCCACATCGCCGTACGAAGGCGCGCGACGGCGGCCACGTAGCCCGTATCCGCAACACGGCGTCCGCCGTTCCACCACCATGGAGGCGTCCCGTGCGGGGTCGAGGCCGCGGCTGCTCCGACGCCCAGCCGACCGGGCCTTCGAGCAGCTCTACAGCGAGCACGCCGGCGAGGTCTTCCAGTACGCGCTTGCGGTCCTCTCGAACCCGACGGACGCCGAGGACGTCACCCAGACGACGTTCCTCAACGCCTACCGCGCCCTCCAGCGCGGCGAGCGGCCGCTGAAGCCGCACAACTGGCTGATCAAGATCGCGCACAACGTCTGTCGCATGCGCTGGCGCCAGGCCGGCTCGCGTCCGCGGGAGGTCGCCCTCGAGCACGCGCCGGAGCCGTTCGCGCGCGATCAAGAGGGGCCTGCCCTCGACGAGGTGCTGACCGCCCTCGCCGCGCTCTCCTTCAACCAGCGTGCGGCCCTCGTCATGCGCGAGCTCGAGGGGCGCACCTACCAGGAGATCGCGGACGTGCTCGGCGTTTCGGTCAGCGCCGTGGAAGCGCTTCTCTTCCGCGCGCGCCGCAGGCTGAAGATCGACCGGAATTCGCTCGGCCTGATCACGAGCGTCCCGCTCCCGGGATCGCTCGCCTCGCTCGCGGGAGGCGGCGGAGGGGCCGTCGCCGTGGGCGGCACGGCGGTCGTGTTGAAGGCCGCGGCGGTGGTCGTGGCGGGCGCGGTCACCGCGGGCGTCGGCTACAAGGGTCTCGAGATCGTCTCCGCCTCCGCCCGGACCGCGGCTCCGGCCCACTACGCACCGAAGCAGCATCGCGCGAGGGCCTCGGACTCACACCCTGCGGTGAAGCGCATCCGCAGCCGGGCCACACCGCGCCGCACCACCCCGACCCGCCTCGCAAGCCCGGCCGCCGTCACCGAGACTCGACCCGCAGCACCGCAGCCCGCGCAGGTCGCCGCGCCGACCGCTCCTGCGCAGGCGTCCGCGGCGCCCACCGCGACCACGACCGCCGCCGTGCTGCCGCAGCTCCAAACGACGCCGTTGCCGACCCTGCCTCCGGCGCCGGTGACGTCGCCGGTGCCGGTCCAGGCCCCGGCCATCCCTCCACCGCCGGTCGCCGTCTCTACCAAGCCGCTGCCGCCCCTACCGCAAGTTCCGCCGCTGCCTCCGCTCCCGCTGATCCCGCCCAAATAAGCCGAATACCCCATCAGCGGGGTGCAAGGAGCCGCGAAATCGGGCATCTTTCTGGGTGATGACCCCCGTTCTGGCCAAACGGTTGGCCACCGATCGCTCCTTCGAGCGCCTCTACCGCAAGCACGCGCACGACGTCTACCGGTACGCGCTGGTCGTCCTCCGCAACCAGGCGGACGCCGAGGACGTCACTCAGACCACCTTCCTGAACGCGTACCGGGCGATCCAGAACGGCGAGCGCCCGCGTTCCCCGCAGAACTGGCTGATCTCGATCGCCCACAACGTCTGCCGCCAGCGATTCCGCCAGTCGCAGCGGCGCCCGAACGAGGTCGCCTACGAGGAGGAGATCGCCGAGACCATCGTCGACGAGGACGCGATCACCGCCGAGGACATCCGCCGGGCCCTCGGCCATCTCGCCTTCAACCAGCGTTCCGCCCTCGTGATGCGCGAGCTCGAGGGACGCAGCTACCAGGAGATCGCCGAGATCCTCGGCACCTCGGTGAGCGCGGTCGAGACCCTGATCTTCCGCGCCCGCCGCGCGCTGCGAGAACAGCTCGAGGACGGGATCACCTGTCACGAGGCCGAGCTCGCGATCTCGAAGCAGCTCGACGGCCGCCTCTCACGGAAAGAGAAGGGCGCGCTACGCGCCCACCTGCGCGAGTGCGCGGAGTGCTCCGGCTTCGCGCGCAGCCAGCGGGCCCAGCGCGGAGCGATCAAGGCGATCGGCGCGATCCCGCTCCCGCAGTCGCTGGCGAGTCTGTTCGGGGGCGGAGGAGCGGCGACGGGTGGCGGTCTCGCCGCAAAAGCGGCGCTCGTCGGCGCGGGCGCGGTGCTCGCAACCGGCGTCGGCTACGAGGGCGTGAAACAGGGCATCGTCCGCTCGGGCGGCTCGACGGCTGCTTCGCCTGCCGCATCGGAGAAGCAGCAGCAGCTGGCACCACCTCACGTGACCGCGAAGGTCGTTGTCGCTCGGCAAGCGGCGTCCTCGCTCGCTACCCGTGGGCACGTGGTAACGCATAAGCAGAAACCGCCCCGCCGCGTAGCCGTCAAGAACCACTCCGACCGCGGCAAGCACGTGGGCCGCGGCAGGGTGGTCTCCGCACTGCACGGCAAGCCCGTCCGCGAGAAGGGAACCAGACCCACGTGGTCGAATGGACGCGGCCACGAGCAGCGAGCGACGACGCGGGCGAAGCCGACACGACCGACGAAGCCGACGCACACCCGAAGGCAAAAGACGCGGCACACGAATCGCGGCCACCACCACTCCCCGCCGACGCCCCCGAAGCACCACAAGCCGCCTCCTCAGCACGGCAAGAAGAGCTCG
Source organism: Actinomycetota bacterium (assembly GCA_046726435.1). Classification (GTDB taxonomy): domain Bacteria; phylum Actinomycetota; class Thermoleophilia; order Gaiellales; family Gaiellaceae; genus AC-32. Next base: position 18,382 of record JBKPAM010000076.1, on the reverse strand, counting down.
CCCCCGCCCTCGGACCAGGGCAACGCTCAGAAGCAGCCAGGCGGCAAGTCGGGCAAGTAGCTGCTACAACACGGCCCGTGGGAAAGATCGTCAACCGCAGAAACGCGATCCTCGGCTGGACCACCTGGAACGTCGCCAAGCGGGCCGCCAAGCTCAAGGCGAAGGGGGCGGCGCCCTCCGTCGAGGGCGGACGCCCGAATGCGTCGGCCGTCGCGGCGGGCGCTGCGACACTGGCCGGAGCCGCAGGAGCCGTGACCGTCTGGCGCAAGCGCCGAAGCGGCGAGAACAGCACCTAGGACTCGCGTACCCGAGAGCTCACGACCAGGCCGTCGTGACGGGCCGGTTGCCTTTGTGCGGCCACCGGGGTAGCTTCGTGTGCAGGGAGGGCAACCCCGAGGAGGTCCGATGCGCGTCGAGTCGTCTGTCACGTCCATCACTTGGATTCCGTCCGAGGCGATCACGGGCATGCCGAAGCTCCCCTTCGAGTGGGGCGTCGCGCAATACGACGAGCCGCCGCCGGACCGGCTGATCGACCTCGACGCGTTGCACGAGAACGACCTCTTCCGCGAGGCGAACGAGCTGCGTGCCTGGATCGAGGTCGACGACGGCGAGATCCGCGATCACGGCTATTCGGGCGGCGTACGCACCGGCGAGATGCGGCTGACGCTCGGCCGCCGCGAGGTCGGCTTCCCGGCGGTGCAGTACCCGGTCATCCAGGCGGAGCCGGACGTCGGCGACGGCTCGGTCACGTTCGTCCAGTCGGCCGGCGGCAACATGGGGCTGCCCGCGCCGCGGCGGGTCAGAGGAAGGCCGTTCATGCGCGTCAAGTCGGCCTCGGCATGGACGACGCTCGAGCTGACGATCAACGCGGACGGCTCCTCGCAGCACCGGCTCGTCGGCGCGAGCCCGTTCCCACGGCATTGGATCTACGACGCGAACGGCGAGCTCGTCGAGAAGTCGGGCACGATCGACTTCGATCGCTGGTACCGCGAGACGCACGGCAAGAACACGCCCTGGGGCGAGGAGGACTCGCCGGCGCTCGCCATGGCGGTCGAGTCGGAGTTGGAGCGCGAGCTCTCCGCCTCCGTGATGCGCAGCGGCGCGGAGCTCGAGCGCCGCTGGCTGGACGCGGGTGAGGCGCTGGTGACGCAGGGCGAAGAGGGGCGCGAGCTGTTCCTGCTGCTCGACGGCATCGTCGACGTCGAGGTCGACGGGGAGGAGGTCGCCGAGATCGGCCCAGGAGCGCTGCTGGGCGAGCGGGCGCTGCTCGAGGGCGGCGCGCGCACGGCGTCGGTGTACGCGACGACCCCTGTCCGCGTGGTCGTGATCCCACCCGATGCGATCGAGCAATCGGCACTCGAGCAGCTCGCCGCGGGCCACCGGCGCGAGGGTTAGCAGCCGCCCGCCTTAGCAGCGGGCGACTGCATTAGATCTACGCGCGAACGAGCTCCTGCTCGCGCTCGTCGTCCTGAGCGACGGGCTCTGCGGGCTCGGTCGCGGAGACGAGCCGGATCCGCTCGGCCTCGAGCTCGGCCTCGCGCCGCTCGCGCTCCCACTGCTCACGCTCGTGCTTCGACCAGCACATAGAGACCCTCCTTTCGCGTGCGCCCGGACACGGTAGCGCGGCCTGCTTAGTTCGGCAGCAGCTTCGCGGCGTACTCGTCGGCGACGCTTTTGGGAACGCAGAACGCCCACGCATCCTCGACCAGGTCGCGCATCTCGTCCTCGTCGATCGCCGCGAGCTGGACGTGAGCCCAGTGGTAGCGCATGTCTGCCTGGCTCGGCAGCGAGAACTTGTCCGGCTCGGCCTCGACAAGGGCATTTCGCCAGTCCTTGGGGAAGGCGAACCCCATGGTCGAGCCGTCGCGTGAGATCGCGAGGTAGACGATCCGGCCGATCCGGAACTTCACCTGCCCGCGCACGAGCCCCTCGCTGCTGCGAGGAAGACTGCTCGCGAAGGCCCGAACCTCGTCGATCGTAACCGGCACGGCGAGTTCAGCATAGGCGCTGGCGCTCGCCGTGCAGATTCGCGATCCTTACCCCGACGATGGCGGACCTCACCAACGTCCTCGACCGGGCCGGCGTCGAGTACGACCTGCTCTCGCACGCGCACACCGACAGTGCGGCCGGCGAGGCGGAGGCGCTGGGGCTGCCGCCCCACGCGGTGGCGAAGACGCTCGTGCTCGACGCGCCCGAAGGGCACGTGCGCGCCGTCCTGCCGGCCTCGGAACGGATCGACCTGCGCAAGGTGCGCGAGCTCCTCGAGGGCGGCAAGCGCATCCACCTTGCGAGCGAGGACGAGCTCGCGCGCGACTATCCCGACTTCGAGCTCGGAGCCGTGCCGCCCTTCGGCGGCGCCAGTCGCGACCGCGTGCTCGTTGACGTGCGTCTCACCGAGCAGCACTCGCTCGTGCTCGAGGCGGGCTCGCACGACCGGTCGGTCCGCCTCGAGACAGCAGACCTCCTGAAGCTGACGGAGGCTGAGGTAGTCGACATCTGCAAGGAGGAGTAGTGAGCGCCAAGATCGGAGACCGCGTTCTGGTCGAGGCCGAGAAGACGACCCAGACGGCGCGGCACGGGGTGATCGAGGAGATCCTGCAGGAGCAGCCGCCGCGATTCCGCGTCCACTGGGACGACGGCCACGAGAGCATCTTCTGCCCCGCGGCGGGATCGATGCACATCGAGCCCAAGCGCCGAGCTTCCCGCAAGGCCTGAGCGGCGCGAAGGCTACGGCGCCGGGGTGAGGCCGTGGCGGCGCATCACCTCGGCGATTGCCGAAACGTCGGGCGGGCCCCCGGCCGCGGCGTCCAGGATGGCCGCGACCTCGCGAAAGAAGTTGGGGCCGAGGATCCCGGGGGTGACGATCGCGAGCGCCTTGGCGTCGATGTCACCCGTGTTGTCGAAGTGGTGCACCGCTCCGCGCGGGATCAAGAGCGCCTCGCCGGGCCCGACGTCGGTGGGTGTGCCCTCGACCGTCCAGGTCAGGACGCCTTCGAGCCCGTAGATCGTCTCCTCGTACCCGTCGTGGCTGTGCGCGACCGGCACCCTCGCTCCGGCAGGAACGAAGGCCTCGAAGACGGCAACCGACCCTGCCGATTGCTTGCCATCAACCAGGAAGCGGATCCCCACCTCTCCTACCTTGATCTCTTCGTCCATGCTCGCCCTATTTTGTCCCTCCCACTGACTCCGCGCCCGCCCGGGCGGGCGCGAGGACGTACCGTGCCGGAGCGTGGCGATGAGCGGGCATGCGGTGGCGATCGCCGGGGGCGGCCCGACAGGGATGATGCTGGCCGGCGAGTTGGCGTTGGCGGCGGTCGACGTTGCCATCGTGGAACGGCGGGCCGGCCGGCAGTTGGAGAGCTCGCGCTCAGGCGGTTTGCACGCACGAACGATCGAGGTTCTCGATCAGCGCGGGATCGCCGATCGGTTCCTGTCGCAGGGGCAGGCGGCACAGGTCGTGAGCTTCTCCGGGGTCACGCTGGACATCAGCGACTTTCCGACCCGGCACAACTACGGGCTCGCGCTCTGGCAGAACCGCTTCGAGGAAATCCTGGCGGGCTGGGTCGACGAGCTGGCGGTGCCGATCTACCGCGGACGCGAGGTGACGGGGGTTGCGCAGGACGACACCGGCGTCGACGTCGTGCTGGCCGACGGCCGGTTGCGGGCGGACTACCTTGTCGGGTGCGACGGCGGACGCAGCCTGATCCGCAAGGCGGCCGGCATCGAGTTTGCGGGGTGGGACGCGACCACCGGCTACCTGATCGCCGAGGTCGACATGCGCGAGGAGCCGGAGTTGGGCATCCGCCGCGACGACAAGGGCATCCATGCCATGGGCAGGCTGGAGGACGGGAGCGTGCGAGTCGTGGTGCGAGAGGCGCACGTCGGACGGGCCGGCGAGCCGACCCTCGATGATCTCAGCCAGGAGCTCACCGCCGTGCGGGGGACGGATTACGGCCTGCACAGCGCGACCTGGATCTCCCGCTTCACCGACATGACCCGGCAGGCAGCGTCCTACCGCGAGCGACGGGTGCTGCTGGCCGGCGACGCAGCGCACGTGCATTCCCCGGTGGGTGGCCAGGGCCTCAATACGGGCGTGCAGGATGCGGTGAATCTGGGATGGAAGCTGGCCCAGGTGGTCGGCGGGACATCACCGGAGAGCCTGCTGGACACGTACCAGGCCGAACGGCACCCCGTGGCCGCCCGCGTCCAGCAGACGACCATGGCGCAAACCGTGCTCACCCGCTCCGACGCACGTGTCGACGCCCTCCGCGACACCGTCGCAGAGCTGCTGGGAATGGACGAGCCGCGAAAGCGGGTGGCCGGGATGATGTCCGGTCTCGACATTCACTACGACCTCGGTGAGGGGCACCCGCTGCTCGGGCGCCGCATGCCCGATCTCGACCTGGTCACCGCCGACGGCCCGCTGCGGGTGTTCAGCCTGCTCCACGATGCGCGGCCGGTGCTGCTCGACTTCGGCGAGCCCGGCAGCTTCGACATCACGCCGTGGGCGGATCGCGTCCTGCTGATCGACGCTGAATGTTCCGGTCGGTCGGAGCTTCCGGTGCTGGGCGAGGTCGCAGCTCCGGCTGCTGTGCTGATCAGGCCGGATGGATACGTCGCCTGGGTGGGGGACGGCACGGATACGGGCTTGCGCGACGCCCTGACTACCTGGTTCAGCTGAGGACGCGTGAGAGTCGCTCGAGGCCGAGCTCGAGGGTCTCGTCGCTGACGGCCAGGCTGAGCCGCGCGTACCCGGCGCCGCTCGGGCCGAAGCCCTCTCCCGGAGCGAGCGCGACACGGCTTTTGGTGAGGATGGTCTCCATCGTGACGCCGTCGGGAAGCTTCAGCCAGACGTAGAACGTCCCCTCGCAGGTCAGGGGCCCGAGCACCTCGCGGACGCGCTCTCGTCGTCGCTCATAAATGTCGCGCCGCTCGGCGACGGAGCCCTGCGGCCCGGTCAGCGCGGCGATGCAAGCGTCCTGGATCGGCCGGAAGATGCCGACGCGACAGTGGTCGTTGAGCAGGTTCATCTCCTCGACGATCTCCGCGTTGCCGACCACGAACCCGACCCGCCAGCCGGCCATGCCGTAGGACTTGGACATCGAGAACATCTCGACGCCGACCTCTTTCGCATCAGGGGTGGCGAGGAAGCTGCGGGGCTCCCGCCCGTCGAAGACGAGGTCGCCATAGGCGAAGTCGTGCACGACGGCTGCGCCGGTCTCGTGCGCGTACGCGACCGCCGCCTCGAACGCGCCCTCCGGGACCGCCACGGCGCACGGGTTGGACGGGTAGTTGAGGTAGACCGCCGCGACGTCCTCGCGGGGCGCCCGCGTGAAGTCCGGAGCCCATCCCTCGCCCGGATCCAACGGCACGTACTCGATCCGAGCGTCGGCGAGCGCCGGCCCCGACGGGTAGTCCGGGTAGTAGGGGTCGGGCAGCACGACGGTCTGCCCTTCGTCGGCGAGCACGAGGCTGAGCTCGACGATCGCCGTCTTCGTCCCCGGCACGATCGCCACCTCGGAGTCGGGGTCGAGCTCCACGCCGTAGACGTCCCGGTACCGCTGAGCGAGCGCGACCCGCAGCTCGGGCAACCCGCGAAACGGCGAGTACCCGTGCACGTCTGGCCGCTGAGCCGCGCCTGTGAGCGCCTCGACCACGTGAGGCGGCGGTCCGGTCTCGGGGTTCCCGCGCCCGAGATCGATCAGCGGCTCGCCGTCGAGCGCCGCGTGCCGGGACACGGTCGCCAGGAGCGCCCCGAAGTACTGCTGAGGAAGCCTCTCGACCCGCGCCGGTCGCATCCGCATGCTCAGCCCAGAGCGGCCGTTGCCTGGCGGGCCGGCCCCGCCTGATGCAAAGGCAGCCGAACCCTGAACGAGGCGCCGCCGCCGGGACGGTCCTCGATCCAGGCGCGGCCTCCGTGGACGGCGGCGAACTGCGCGACGAGGGAGAGCCCGATCCCGGCTCCGGGAACGTCGTCGTAGGAGTCGCCGCGGTTGAAGAGCTCGAAGACGGCCTCGCGTTCGTCCTCCCGTATGCCGAGCCCGCGGTCGTCCACGGCGATCAGCACGAAACCGTCATCGCGCTTGACCCGGGCGAGGACATCGGTCCCGGGCGGCGTGTGCTTGACCGCGTTCGCGAGCAGGTTCTCGACGATTCGTTCCACCTTCGCCGCGTCGATGTCGGCGACGACCGGCTCGGCGTGCACGGCGATCCGACGGCCCTCCTCCGTCTGGCGGGCGGCGACGTTCGCGACGAGCGCGCCCACGTCCGTGGGGCGAAAGCTCGGAGGAAGCAACCCGTGCCGCATACGGTCGAGATCGAGCAGATCCGAGAGCAGGCGCTGGAGTCTGTTCGCCTGTTCGACGAGATGCCGGGCCATCTCCGCGCGCGTTGCCTCGTCGAAGTCGGTGCCGCGCTCGCTCAGGGTTTGTGCGAATCCGAGGATCGACGTCAACGGCGTGCGCAGCTCGTGCGAGACGGTGGCCAGGATGTTCTCGCGAAGCTCGTGCAGACGCTTGGTCTCAGTGACGTCCTGCGCGGTCCCGACCATCCGCACCGGATCGCCGGCGGAGTCGACGACGACGTGGCCTTGCTGGTAGATCCAGTGCGTCGTCCCGTTGCTCCCGGCGACCCTGTGCTCGAAGCTGAACGGCTGCGTATCGGCCAGCGCGCGCGAGAGACGCTGCTCGACCCGTTCGCGGTCGTCCGGATGGATGTGCCGGAGGTACGAGGCATACGCCATCTCGGGCACCGGCTCCAGGCCGAAGAGGCGGAAGAGCTCGTCCGACCACGTGATGCGGTCCGCGGCGATGTTCCACTCCCAACTGCCGATGTGCGCGACTTCCTGTGCCTCGGCGAAAATCGCGCGTTGGTGCTCGAGCGTCCGTTCGGCGGAGGTGCGCTCCGAGAGGACCGCGCCCAGGATGAGGAGGCTGACGATCACCGCCGCAAGCAGTCCCTCCTCGATCTGCACCACCTCGGTCATGCTGCTCGCGCCGAGAGGCACCGAGCCGTCGACCGCACCCGCAATCGCGAAGGCCGCCACGACGAAGCTGCTCGTCACCGCGCCCCGCTGGTAGAAGCGGAGCGAGGCCCAGACCAGCAGCGGGAACAGCAGGTGCGGGTAGTGCCAGTAGCCGTGAAGGAAGACGAACCAGCTGAGGCCGGCGAGCAGCGCCAGAAGAGCCGCTCCCTCCAGGAGCTCTTCCCGGCGAGGCTTCCAGAACGGCGCCGACAGCCAGACGAGGAGCAGCGGCGCCGCTACCAGGTTGCCCATCGCGTCGCCGCTCCACCACAGGAACCAGTTGGAGGCGTAGGACTCGGACAGGTTCCCGGAGGCCCAGAGGACGGTTACGCCGTTGGTGGCGGCGATCGCCGTGCTCACCCCTGCGGCGAGCAGGACGAGGGCGGCCACATCGCGCACGCGGTCGAGGCTCGACCGGAAGTCGACCCGTCGCAGCAGCGCAGCGCCGACGACGGCCTCGAGCGTGTTCCCGACCGAGATGCCGGCGGCGACGCCCAAGGAGGCGCCGCTGGTCGCGTTCGCGACGAGCGCGCCGATCGCGACGGCCGGCCAGAGGCTCGGCCCGAACAGAACGAGCGCCGCGAGGGCGATGCCCGTCGGCGCCCAGACCGGCGTGACGACGCCGTGCGCCACGGGGAGCTGGATCCCGAGCTTGGCGGCTCCGATGTAGAGGCCTGCCACGCACGAGAGAAGCAGCGGGTAGAGGGCGCCGCCAAGGCGCGGATACTTTCGGCGCAGCGCGGACGCCGCGCCGCCCTGAAGCTGCGCGGAGAGGCGTTCTGAGTGGAGCCGCAGACGTGTCACGTACTCGTTCGTAACGCAGACGCTAACGCGGTCGAAGATCGGTGAAAAGACCTGCTCAGGAGCGCCGGGGCAGGCGACGGCCGACCGCCGTCGCTCCCTTAGGGCCGGCTCGACTCGGCTTCGGCTGCCGCGCTCTCTCCTGACTCACCCCCCGAAGCCTCGGCGGGTGTGACGCGGGCCGCCGCCGTGCTCGCTACCTCCAAGAGCCGGGTGCCCATTGCGTGGACTTCGTCGAGCAGCTCGTGACGCTCCTTCCAGACCGCTTCGGTCTCGGCGTGCAGCTCCTGCATCCGCGCCTCGGCCTGCTCCCGCGAGGCCGCGATCTCCTCCTCGAGCCGGTGTAGCCGCTCCGTCGCCTCGGCACGTGAGCGGGCGAGGAGCTCTTCAGCCTCCCCGTGTGCGCGGGCGATGACGTTGTCCGACTCGGATTTCGCGGCGGCAAGGGTGTCCTTCGCATCGTCTTTCGCCTTGGCGACGATCTCGTCTGCTCGGGCTTCTGCGGTGCGTGCGCCGGCGAGGATCTCCTCGGCCTCATCCTTTGCGCGCGCGACCTCCTCGTGCGCTTCCTCTCGCGCGCTGGCCGTCATCTTCTCCGCCGCCTCCCGTGCCTGCTCGAGGAGGCCTCTGGTCTGGTCCTCGACCCGCTCGAGCGCGTGCCTGACCGCAGCTTGCGGCGACCGCCCTACCTCGAGCTCAGCAATCAGGCGATTGACCTGGTTGACATAAGAATCGACGGCCCGGCGCTCGTAGCCGCCGCGACCCGCAGTCGGGAACGAGACGTCGCGGATCGCCGGGGGCACGGGCGCTCCATCCGCGAAGGAGCCTTCCTCGGAGGTAGGCACTGGCTTGACCCCCTCCAAGCTCTCCTGCGGAGCCTCGCCGTTGTCCATGCGCCGAGTATGCCCGATCGCAGGGCTCGCACGAGCCGGCGCAGACCTAGCTAGACGCGCGGCTCGTCGTCTAAGACTCCGAGGAGGCGCGTCACCGCAGCGGTGCGGGTTTGCACGCCGAGCTTCGGGTAGATGTTCTCCAGGTGCTTCCGCACCGTGCCGGTCGTGATCAAGAGGGTTTCCGCGATCTGAGGGTTCGTCTTCCCGCGGGCAACCCAGGCGAGAATCTCGCCCTCGCGTCGCGTTAGTCCGAACTCGCGCAGCCGCTCCTCACGTTGACCTCGGCTGCCCGTTGACGCTCGGCTGCCCAGTGCCGCTGACGCCGCTGTCGCCGCCACCACGCCGCAGAACGCCAGTAGGAGAAGTGCCGCTAGTGCCTTGCCTGCCACCTGACCCCTCCCTCGTGCGGACGGACACGTCCCCCCGCTCGGTGAGCATGCACCCGAGCGGCCGAAAAAGGCAAGAACGCCCTAACCCGTTTGGGTCAGCGTCGTTTCGGCCGCGCGACCAGGCAAGATCCTGCTAGGGATTCGTGCTCGAGAAGCGAAACGCAGGGGCGACCGGAACGATGTCTCGCGTTCGACAACTTCGCTGGCCCTTCGTAGGGGCGCTGCTGCTTGCGGTGGTGACGGCGCTCGCAGTCGGCGCTGCCTATGGCTACGCCTCCAGCCAGCGTGACGTGATCGCGCGTGGCATCCACGTCGGCACCGTCGACCTCGGTGGCCTCTCGGCGGCGGCCGCGCGAACGAAGCTCGAGCAGGCGTACCGCCCTCTCCGGCGCCCGCTCGTCCTCCGCTACCCGCATGGTCGCCTGGTAGTCAGCGCGCAACAAGCGCGCGTCTCGGTAGCCATCGGCGCGGCGGTTACGCAAGCCCTTGAGCTCAGTCACCGCTCGTGGTTCGTCCCGCGTGCATGGCGCGATCTGACCGGCGGGCAGATGGACGTCCTCGTGCGACCAGACATCCGATACTCCCGGTCTGAGGTCCAGCGCACCATCCGCGAGCTGCAGCGGCGCATCGACCGGCCGGCCAGGAACGCCGCCCTGGTACCGAGCTACGACCGCCTGCGCATCAGGCGCGGCCACGGTGGCGTCGCCGTCTCGACCAATCTCCTTCGCCGTGAGATCGTGAGGACGCTCGTCACGAGGCAGGCGGAGCGCGAGCTCGACGTTCCGCTCCGCTGGTTGCGCCCGCCGGTGAGCGTGGCCGCGCTGCACCGGCGCTACCCCTCCTTCATCACGATCGACCGGGCGGCCTTCACGCTTCGCCTCTACCGCCGGCTCAGGCTGGTGCGCAGCTACCCGATCGCAGTCGGCCAGCTCGGACTGGAAACGCCCGCCGGGCTCTACCACATCCAGAACAAGGTCGTGAATCCGTCCTGGCAGGTTCCCTTCAGCTCCTGGACGGGCTCGCTCGCGGGGCAGGTGATCCCACCCGGGCCCGACGATCCGCTCAAGGCCCGCTGGCTGGGCATCTTCAACGGCGCAGGCATCCACGGCACCGACGAAGACTGGTCGATCGGTCATGCGGTCTCGCACGGGTGCGTCCGAATGACGATCCCCGACGTGATCGACCTCTACGACCGGGTCCGCGTCGGTACGCCCGTCTACATCGGCGACTGACGTCCACTAGTCGCACTGACGCCAAGCTCGACAGTTCGTCGCCCGAGGAGTAGTGTCGGATATCCGTAACGATCTTCGGAGAGAGGGGGGATGGTGAAGCTCTTCGCTGGAGCCGTCGCGGGTGTTGCGGCGCTTGTTCTCGCTGCCGCCGCGACCGCGGCTCCGCCCACGTTCTCGAACACGGCGCTTTTCTCGCCCTGGTCACCCTCGGCGTTCTTCCAGCCGCCGCCCGGTCTTGTCACCGCGCCACACGCCAACCAGAGCGGCAACAGCGAGCCGGCGATCGACTTCGGCGGTCCAGGCAATGCCATGGCTGTCGACGGGCTCGGCTGGCTTCCGTTCCAGGTCAACTTGTGGAAAGGCCACTTCGGCGAGATGCCGCCGGCCTATTTCGGCGCCATGGACACGCTGCTGCCGATCAGCGGCGCCGGCCGGGTCAATCTCGGGGACGGCGACGCCGACGTCGAGGTGACCTCAGTCGGGACGATTCTGCTCGCCGATCTCGACATCATCTTCAACCACGCGCTCAACAACGCCACGCTAGGCGTCTCGGTCACCCGCTGCCCGGCAACGGCGACCGGGCCGGCGAGCTGCAGCTCGACGCTTCTCGATCAGGCGGGTGCGGACCGTCCGTGGATCACGACGATTGGAACGAGCGCCTGGCTCTCGTACCACGATTCGGGGTCGAGCACGCTGATCCACGTCCTGCGCTCGACGGACGATGGCCGCACCTGGACGCCGGTCTCGAGCCCGATTCCGGGACAGGGCTCTGCAACGGGGAACGCGACCTTCAACAACTCACTCGGCCCGATCGTGGCCGACCCGCGCACTGGCAACGTCTACCAGCCGTTCACGGCCGGCGAGGCAGGAATCCAGAAAGGGACGAGCTCCTCGTTCAACAACGTGTACGTCTCACGCTCGACGGACGGCGGGAAGACGTGGACGGCGCATCTCGTCTACCACGCGCCGCTGTTCACGGACCTCGCGAATTTCTGGCCCGCGCTCGCCGTCGACCCGTCGACGGGCAGCCTCTTCACCGCCTGGACTGATCGGCACGGCGTCTGGGTCTCATCGTCCACGGACGCGGGCGACCACTGGAGCATGCCGGTCAAGGTCTCGACTGCGACGACCACAGTGATGCCCTGGGTCGCAGCTCTCAACGGGAAAGTCGACGTCGTCTACTACGGCTCCTCGGCGGCTTCGACCGACGACCCGACGGCCATTTGGAACACGTACGACTCGCAGCTGCAGGGCGGCGTTTGGTCGACCGGCCTGGTCAGCAACACGCCGAATCGGGTCGGGCGCGTCTGCCTGCAGGGCTCGGCCTGCACTGCCGATCGCGAGCTCCTCGACCTCTTCGAGGTCGCCCAGGATCCCGCCACCGGCAAGGCCGCCGTCATCTACACGGACACAACGATCGACACCTGGACGGACCAAGGAGTGACGCATCAGCTGCCCGAGATCGTGCTCGCCTACGAGCAGTAACCGAACGGGGGACCCGTTCGCGAATGCAGGGGACGGGTCCCCGCTCCTGCCGCCGAGCCCGCGGCGTTTCCTGGCATATAGTGCGCGCGCGATCCCTTGAGGACCGGGATCTCGACCTAGAGAGGGGGGACATGAAGAAGCGACTCGCTTATGCATTCGCACTGCTCGTCGCGGTACTCGCGCTGCCCGCGGCCTCCGGCGCAGTGAGCGTGCAAACCGTGGCGAACATCAGCAACGACGGCCCTGCGGACAACGGGGACAACGAGGTCGACATCGCGATCAACCCGACGAATCCGCAGAATCTGATCGCCGACTGGAACGACTACGGCCCGGGAGGTTCGTGCGGCCTCGGCTACTCGACCAACGGCGGCCGAACCTGGCACACGAGCTGGCTCCGTGGGGTCACGCCCGAGGGTGGCAACCCCACCTTCGACTATGGCGCTGGCGATCCGTCCGTCGGCTTTCTGAGTGACGGTACGGCGGTCCTGAGCTGCGCCGCCTGGGGCGCGAGCAAGAGTCAGCCGAGTGCGATCTTCTCCAGTCGCTCAACGGACGGGGGGAGGACGTGGGAGCCGGTTCACCAGCTGACCTTCGGCCAGAGCCTGGGTCACCTGCAGGATCACAACATGCTCACGATCGACCGCTACCACGATCGTGCGCTCGTCGCCTACTCCGTCTGGAACGGCTACCGGGCGCGCTCGTACGCGCTGATCTCCTCCGACGACGGACGCACCTACCAGGGGCCGTACGAGATCGCATCCGACTACAAGGCGAACGCCGTCGACCGCTTCGACGTCTCGCTCGCCGGCGCTCCCGACGGGACGATCTACGCGACCTCCGGCATCTGGCAGTTCGTGAACGAGTGGAACGAACAGGCGGTCGTCGTCAGCCAGATGCGACCCGGCGAGACGAAGTTCACCCGCAGCGTCAAGGTGCGAGATCTGGTGCCCGCGCCCTACAACCTGCCCGGGGAGTTGTGGCGCACGTCGATGCAGGCCTCGATCGGCGTCGAGTCCGACGGGACGGTCGACCTGCTCACCGGCGACTTCGTCACCGGCAACCTCGACATCTACCTCGCGCGCTCGAGCGACCACGGGCTTTCCTTCCCGAGCCAGGTCAATCTGACGAGCGACCCGAACGACGAGGTCATGCCCTGGCTCTCGATCGCGCCCAACGGCCGCCTCGACACGATCTTCTACGACTACAACCGCTCGACCGGCCTGATGGACGCCGTCTACGGCCAGGTCGCGCACGGCGGAAGCACGATGACGCGAACCGTCCTGCAGACCGGCATCGACGGAGATGCGCAGCCGCCGCGCGGCCCCGACGGCACGCCCTTCATGGGCGACTACCTCGGAATCGACTCGACCGACAACCTGGTCGCGGTCTCGTGGACGGGGAACGGCCCGCAGTCGCAGGACGTCTTCTCCGCCACCCTGGTGCCGTAGCGCTCTTCGGTTAGGGAGGGCTTCGGCCCTCCCTAACTGTCGGGAATCGTCTGCTCGAGGAAGCCGACGCCGCCGGCACTCGATGTTGCAAGCCCGGTGAACGTCTCGGCGAAGATCCAAGGCGTGCCGCCGATCTTGCCGTCGGGATGGCGGACGGCGAGGCTGGAGCCGGAGCCGCGGCAGCGCGCTCTCAACGTCGTCGTCGGCTGCGCGTAGGTCAACGCTCCCTGCCGCAGACCGCCGCGGCGAACTCGGGCGGCGCACACGGAGCGCCGCGGACCGAGACGGGCGCTGATCCCGCGCCAGATCGAATCGTCGGGCTTGTCCGTCTGGGCCACGGTTCGGAACGGCTCCAGCCCCCAGACGAGGCGGATGTCACGCGGACCTCGCCAGAGCAGGGCGAGGTCGCGGCGCACGTACGCCGTCGTATCGGAGTGACGGTAGGTGGCCCACTCGTGCACGTGTGCTCCGTACCAGCCGCGCAACCGCAACGAGCCGCTCGGTGTCTCGACCGTGCCGTCGACGAGCCCGGTCGCGACGACGCTCAACCAGGAGGCGCGGCCGTGGGACGCGGGCAGCGGCCCGACGGTCACGCCCGGGCGGGCGGCACGGAGCACGAGGTGCGCGCGCAATCTCCAGGTCAGATTTCCCACCGCATCGAGCAGCCAGCGCGAGCCGGCGCGACGGATCGAGCCGTGCCCAAACGGCTCCTTCATGCTCACGCCTGGCCCTGTGTGCGGTGCGAGCTCGACCCGCGTCGTGTAGCTCGCGACCCCGCTCCCGCGCTGATACCAGAGCCACTCGAGGTAGTACGGGTTGTCCTTCGTCCAGAAGCGGACGACGATCGCGCGGCGGCCGTTGGGGGAGACCGCGCGTACGTCCCAGGTCTCAGAGAGCGCGCTCGGTTTCGCGATCGAGTCGGCCGGACGCGAGGTGTGCCAGGGGATGCTCGAGCCGGCGCCGGTCAGGACCGCGAGCGCGAGACCGGCTGCGAGGGCAAACCGCACGAGCCTACGACTACCCGATCCGGCGGTCAGTCGCACCCCGTGAGGGGTGCGGTTAGCCGCACGTCAAGAGGCAGGCCACCCCCCTTACCAGGCGAGGCGACCTCCGCCAGCCTTCACGGCATGAGAGGCAAGCGGAGAGGTATCGGCGACTGGGTGCCCGTCGCGGTGGTCGGCGCAGGCCCGGCCGGGCTTGCGGCGAGCAGCCGACTCGCCCAGGTCGGCTGCGAGCACGTCGTGCTCGAGCGCGCGCGAATCGGCTGGAGCTGGCGGACGCAGCGCTGGGACTCGTTCCGCCTGAACAGCCCGGGATGGGCGAACCTCGTCCCCGGCGAGTTCCTGAGCGGGACGGCCGACAGCTTCGCGGAGGCTCGCTCGCTCGTCGACGGCCTCGTGCGCTTCGCCGCCGGCCTGCCGGTCGTCGAAGGGGTCGCGGTACGTCGAGCGGAGCAGGTGGGCGGGACGTGGCGTCTCCAGACTTCTGACGGCCCACTCCTCGCGGGCGCGGTCGTCGTCGCGAGTGGGTTCCAGAACGTTCCGCGAAGGCCCGCCTATGCCGACGCGTTCCCGCGCGAGATCGAGCAGCTTCACGTCGCCGACTATCGGCGCCCAGGGGATCTGGTGGGTGCGGTGCTCGTCGTGGGCGGCGGGCAGTCGGGTGTGCAGATCGCGGAGGACCTGCTCGAGGCCGGGCACCGGGTCTACCTCTCGACAAGCCGCGTGGGCCGGGTGCCGCGGCGCTACCGAGGCAAGGACGTCTTCGAATGGCTGTTGGAAACCGGCCTGCTCGACCTTCCGCGCGAGGAGGCCGACTCGGCCATGCTCGCGGCCACGCTTCCCCAGATGTCCGGAGTCGCCGGCGGACGGACGGTCAGCTACCAAGCGCTGGCCGAGGCCGGTGCCACCCTTCTCGGCCGCACTGTCGACTGGGATGGGCGCCGCCTGCAGCTTGCGCCCGACCTCGGCGCGAACGTGCGATTCGCGGACGAGGCGTCGGCCGTGTTTCGCGGCCTCTGGGACCGGCGCGCCGCGGTCAGCGGCCACGACGGCGAGGCTGTTCACGATCTTGCGGACGAACCGGCCGAAGCGCTCTACACGCTCCGCGGCCCGGGCTCGCTCGACCTCGAAGCGCACGGCATCTCCACGATCGTCTGGGCGACGGGCTTCGATCCCAGCATCGGCTGGCTCCCTCCGGCTGCACTCGACCGCTTCGGCCGACCCCGGCTTCCGAATCTCCTCGTGATCGGCGCCCCGTGGCTGACGAACCGCTCCTCGGGCAACCTGTACGGGATGGCAGGCGACGCGGAACGGCTTGCGAGCGTCTTCGCCGACACCAGGGTCTGCGCTGCCGCTTGAGCCACCACCGCGGAGCTACACTCGTGGAGGCACAGCGAGAAGTAGTCGTTACTGGCGTCCAGCGGCCAGCTTCGCGCTCCTACTCCTTGACTGAGCAGCACTGAATCACGAGGAGAAAGGAGTTCCCAACGGGTGGTTAGCAAGGCCCGGCACCTCCGGGCCCTTGCATTCGACCTCGACTTCCGAGTCAGCCGCTGAGCGGCAAAAGTGTGGCGGGGCGTAGGCCGGCGGCGGCCGAAACGGGGCCGCTATCCCCCTCTCCCCACAGCGATCCCGTGCGCCCCGTCCACCCGTTGGCCCGGAGCGTGCGATCTCATGGCATCAACCATCTAGCCGGCCACGATCACGAGCCGGCCGTCCTCCTGGAGCACCTCTTGCCGAGCTCCGCGCAGGCCTGGCGGAGGCGCTGGCGAATCCAGTCCGCCTCGCCGCCGCGGGCGAGCCGGGTGAAGGCGTAGTCGAGCTTCAGCGGCACCGCCTCGATCCGGCGAGGCCCGTCCGGCTCGAGCTCGACGAGGAAGAGCAGCCCGAGGTCGTTCCGCAGCACGGGGTCTTGACGGTAGTCGTCGAGGAAGTCGCCGAGGTCGTAGAGGACGTTCTCGTCGACGCCGTGGAAGACGTGCGCCGAGGTGCCCGCGACGAGGGCCGCTTTCGCCTCACGCAGCTCGCGCGCGGCCGCGCGCACGTGCGGTACCGGGGAGGGAACCATGTTCGGGCCCCAATGAGCGCAGATCAGAGCGCCCGGGGCGCGCTCGCGAAGCCAGGTCGGCACGCCTTCTGTGAGGTCGGCGACGGCGATTCCGGGCCGGTCCGGGCCGGCGGCGAAGCCGGGCTCGTGGTCGGCGAACGCGACGATCGGGAGGCCCTGGACGACTTGCGGTGACCGCGCCTCCTCGAGGTCCTTGCCCGCTCCCGCACAGGCGATCCCCGCGTCGCGCAGGTACGCGAGAGTGTCGAGGAAGGCGTCGAGCCCGTAGTCGAGCGCGTGGTTGTTGGCGAGCGTGACGCAGTCGACCCCGAGGTGGAGCAACGTCTCGACCGCCACCGGCGGCGCGCGGAAGGTGAAGACCTTGTTGGGCACGGGCGTGCCGCGCTCCGAGATGCAGCACTCGAGGTTGAGCACGAAGAGATCGGCCGCGCGCGTGATCTCGACGATGGCCGGGTCGACGAGCGACTCCGGCGGCCGTTTCCCGAGCTCCTCCGCGACACCCCGCCCGAGCATCGTGTCCCCGGCGAGCGCGAGCCTCACGTGAACCCGTAGCGCCCGTGCAGGCGAACGAAGTGAGCCCCACCGAGCGAGCGAATTCGTTGCAGCGCGCCGCGGCGCCTCTCGAACAGCACAACCTCCTCGGCGCCACCGGGCCCAAGGTGCAGAGATCCCGACCCTTGGCAACGCACCGCGACACTCCTTACGGCATTGCTAGGCGACGGCGGCCGCGAACGACGTGTATAGCTCCGCTGGCAGGTGTTGCCGGAGCTTCCACACGAACGCGATTGGACGGTCGCCTTCATGACTAACGTACGTCGCCGGACCCAAGCACCAAAACGCGCGCTCGGTTGTGCGCAGCCGCGCGAAGAGCACGACATTCGTTCCCTCCTCGCGCTGTTGGATGTACCTCCTTCCTGTGGACTGTCTGACGCTGTCGCGGACTGGCTCTCCCAGTGGATCAGTTGACGCAATAGCCGAGGGCTCTCATTCGAGACGGGTCGGCGATCTTCCGCCTGATCTCTTCGACCACCAGGTGAGCCCATGCATGATCGGCGGTTAGGACGCCTTCGAGTGCGGACACGTCGTATCCCTGCCCACGCCGCCATGGGATGTCGCGCAGGTCGAGGCCGTCGTGAACGCCAAAGTAGGCGAAAGGCGCGAGGTATTCCTGGTCGATGGCGTCCCATAGCCGCAGTTCCGTAGCGATCCGGCCATCGAAGTAACGGAGCACGTCGAGACCGTCTGAGCGCTCGGGGGTTGCGGTGAGTCCAAGTAGCTCGACCGGGCTTAGGTGGTTGAGCAGGGCCTCGTATGACGGCGCGGCGGCGTGGTGGAACTCATCCACGATTACGACGTCGAAATGCGCCGGGTCGATTTTCTGGACATCGGCGCTGTTCGGGCTCTGGATCGATGCGAAAACGTGTTCGAACCGCTCGGGTCGCTGGCCGCCGACCCATTTCTCGCCGAAGGCTGCGTCGCGCAGCGCATGCCGGAACGTTGCGCGGCTCTGATCGATGATTTCTTCGCGGTGTGCAACAAACAGAAGGCGGCTGCGTCCGAGGTCTCCGCGAAGCCGCACGTAATCGACAGCCGCCATCACTGTCTTCCCGGTGCCTGTTGCGGCGACCAACAGATTGCGATGATGGCCTTGGTGGCGAGCGAGCACAATGTGTTCAAGCAGCGCCTCCTGGAAAGGGGCGTAACTCGATCTCGATTGGACTAAGCAGCGTGAAATCATCGGCTCGGGTGACTTAGGTGTGGCGTCCGAACTCGACGGCGTTGTAGGGCGCGAAGTCCCTGCTCTCCCAGTAGCTCGTGAAGACCGCCTCCATCTTTGCGACCGGATTCGGATTCCGCGCGCCGAGACTCGGACGTTCCACTCGAGCCCGAGCACCTGTGCCGAGTACGTCAAGTTCGACGAGCCGATATACGCGGTCGAGTACCCGCTCTCGCGGTGGAAAATCCAAGCCTTGGCGTGGAGTCGCGTCGACGAGGTGTCGTACGAGACCTTGATCTGTGCGCCGAGTCGTTCTAGCTCGTC
>JBKPAM010000075.1:0-15872 GCA_046726435.1 Actinomycetota bacterium | reverse complement strand
GATCGGCTTCTCGGAGCTCTGCGCGCGCGCCTGGACGACGAACGCGAGCAGCAACGCGACGACGGCGCCCGAAAGGCCTGCCCAGAGGAGCCAGGTTCGCCGGCTTGCGTCGTCGAAGGAGCCGGCGTCTGCGATCGGCAGCACGGCCTCGGGTCGGCGGCCGCGCCGCGCGAGGAGGGCGACGGCTCCCGCGAGACAGCAGGCCGCCCCGATCCAGATCAGCGCGATCATCGGCCCACGGCCGTCTGCGCGCGGACGGCCAGGTCGGCGACGGCGTCCGGCCGTGGATCGCCGGGCCCCCATGCGAGCACCCGGCTCTCGACGCTCAGTTCCGGGTGGATGGGCTCGAGCTCCCGGGCGAGCTGCTCGAGCGCTCGGCGCCGCCGGCCGGAATCGCCGTTCGCGGTGGCCAGCTCCCGCAGGGCCCGATCGAGCGGCGTCGGTCCGCGGCGGCGCGGCTCGAACCGGCGCAGCCCCACCAGGAGCAAGGCAGCGGAGCCGCCGACCCCGAGCAGCCCGGCAAGTGCGAGCAGCGCGTATCCGGTCGCCCGAGGCGGCAGGCGGTAGTCCGCATGCGCCTGCGGAGGCGGGACGCGCAGGAGCGGATGCCTCAGATCGGCCTTCGCCACGCGCGAATGAACGTGCAGCGCCTGCCATGCGACGGCGAGCGACCGCCGCCGCGAGCCCTCGAGGTAGGAGACGCGCACGGGGTCGAAGCGCACCGTCGAAGCCGTGCCCGGCGGCACGCAGGCCACGTCGAGGCACCGCAGCCGGCTCTCCAAGCGGGTGACCGAGGTGCCTCCCTCGCTGCGAAGGGTGCGGATGCTCGCGGCGACCCGGTAGGGCGCGAAGCCCGTTGTCACGCGCACGCTGCGCGGGTCGACTCGCCGTGGGTCTACGACCACGTCGACCGTGGCGGTGACCGGGTCGCCGAACTGCGGCTCGCGGGGCGAGAGCGTCCGCACCACGGAGACCGGCTCGGCGGGCCGCGCCTGCGGCCCCCGGGGCGACGTGCGCAGCGCGAGGACGAGCCCGACCACGAGGGCAGCAAGCAGCACCAGCGCGCCGAGCGGGAGCAGGCGCCTGCTCACCGGCGCCCCAGCCGGGCCCGGCGCAGGTCGTGCCAGCGCATGAAGGCGGAGAGGATCTCGACGCGGTCGTCGCTCGAGAGCAGCACCGGGTCGAGCTCGAGCGCGGCGAAGGTGCGAAGCAGCCGGGCGAGTCGCTGCTGGTTCGCCTCACGGCGTGCCGTTGCCTCGCGCCGCGTAAGCCGAACCAGCTGCAGCTCGCCGCCGGCGGGGGAAGCGAGCGGAAGCGCGAACCCGGAGACGTCCGGGAACGACTGCTCCCAGCGCGGGTCCTGCACGACCACGGGCACGACGTCCCAGCCGAGCGAGGCGCCTATCCTCCACACGGACGGCGACGGCAGGGCCAGGAAATCCGAGAGCACGAACACGAACGAACCGGGCGGAACGTGGAGCCGCGCGCGCGACAGGTGCCGGAAACAGCGCGCGAGGTTGTCCTCCGCCGCCGAGAAGTGGCCGCGCTCGAGCTCCCGCTCGCGGATCCGCGACGCGTGCTGCTGCCCGTTCGGAGGCAGCCAGGCCGGTGCGTGCAACTCGGCCAGGTCGAGGTAGCCGGGCAGCCCCTGGGCCGCGAGCGCGCTCTCGACGATCATCCGCCCGGCCGCAGCCACCGCCGCCGGCTTGTGCAGCCACGGGAGCTCCCGCGGGAAGAGGCCCATCGAGGGTCGCCGGTCGACGACGATCACCACGCGCGGGCTGTCCTCCGCGAAGTGCTCGCGGACGATGAAGTCGTCCGAGTGGCGCGCGCTCGAGACGCGGGCCGAGGCCTTCCAGTCGATCGAGCGCATGCTGTCGCCGCGCTGGTACGGGCGCGAGCTGACGATCTCGTAGCCGTCCCCGCGGTGCGCGCTCCGCCGCGTCCCGCCCGCCAGCCCGACCCCCCGGCGGCGCCCGATCAGCGGGAAGGTCGTCGCGCCGAGGGGCACTACTCGGTGGAGAGCTCGATCCCCGGCCGCGGCGCGAGCTCGAGGCAGCGGCCCGCGAGATCGACGTCGACCGGACCCTCGCCGTTCAGGGCCTCCACGCGGTACGGGTTCAGCAGCACGCGGTGCGCGAGCACCGGCTCGAACAGCGCCTCGACGTCTCCCGGCTCGACGAACGGCCGCCCGTGGATCAGCGCCCACGCCCGGGCGGCCCGCTCGAGCGCGAGCGAGCCGCGTACCGAGGCGCCGACGCTCACGATCTCGAGGCGGCGCGTCGCGCGGACGAGCTCGATCAGCCAGCGCTGGATGATCGGATCGATGTAGACGTCCTCGACTGCCGCCTGGGCCCGGCGCAACGCGGCGACGTCGACCACGGCCCCGAGCGAGCCGAGCGGGTGCCCGTGTCGCTGCGACTGGACGATGCGGAGCTCGTCCTCCACGCTCGGGTAGCCAAGGGTCGTCTTCAGGAAGAACCGGTCGAGCTGCGCCTCGGGCAGCGGAAACGTCCCCTCGTGGTCGAGCGGATTCTCGGTCGCCAGGATCAGGAACGGGTCGGGAAGCGGCCGCGACTCGCCGTCGACGGTGATCTGCCGCTCGGCCATCGCCTCGAGCAGCGCGGACTGCGTGCGCGGCATCGCGCGGTTGATCTCGTCGACGAGCACGACGTTGGCGAACACCGGGCCGGGGCGGAACTCGAACTCGCGCTCTTTCTGGTTGTAGACGGAGAGGCCCATGAGATCGGTCGGCTGCAGGTCGGGCGTGCACTGGATGCGCGACGACCGGGTGCCGTCGATCGACTGTGCGATCGCGCGGGCCAAGACGGTCTTCGCGGTTCCGGGGACGTCCTCGACCAGGACGTGCCCGTGGCAGAGCAGCGCGCAGAGCACGCGCTTGATCTCGTCCCGCTTGCCGCGGACGACGAGCTCGATGTTGTCGAGCAGCGTCTCGGCGACGCTCTTGGCCGCGGCGAACTCGGGGCCCGCATCGACGTGCTTCGTGACGATGTCGTTCTCCAGTACCAGCCTCCGCTCCGCCGCGAGACGAGCGTCGAGTCAGCGTAACCGGTTCAGCTCCGCTGCGCAGGCAGGCGGCTCGCCAGCTCGTAGAGGTTCCCGTCAGGCGCGCGGACGTGGATCCACTCCCAGTTGCTGTCGCGCTCGGTCTCGCCGATGATCTCGACGCCGGCAGCCTCGAGCTCGCTCCGCGCCGCGTGGACGTCGTCGACCTCGAACAGCGGCACCGGCCCGCGCGCGTGCGCGCCGAAGAACTCGTAGTACGGGTCGCCGGGAGCCATCACCTGGACCTGGTCGCCCTCGGAGGTCTCGAGCTCCACCGTCGTCGGCTCCTCGAAGTTCGTCCGGAGCCCGAGCACGTCGCGCAGGAAGCTGACCATCTCGTCGTAGCGGTCGGTCCTGATCCCGACCCAGCGCACGCCCCGCACCTCCACTGCGAGGCGCACGCTAGCGGACATTCGCCGCTGGGCTAGGCTGCCTCGAGCTCCTCCTGCGGCTCGCCCTCGATGGCCTCGGGCTCCACCATAGGCGACCTGCGCCGGAGCAACCCGTAGCCGACCGCGAGTGCGCCGAGGGCGGCGACGAACACCGAGACGTAGATCGCTGCGTGGAAGCCTTCGAGGAGCGCCTCCGGCGATCCGCCCGAACCGCGGTTCGCGTTGTTCACGGCGGTGACCACGGCGAGCACGAGTGCGCCGCCGAACTGGAACGACGTGTTCAGCAGGCCGCCGGCGAGCCCCTGCTCTGCAGAGGCGACACCGGACGTGGCTGCGATGTTCAGCGGCGGAAACGCCAGTGCGAAACCGAGACCGGCCAGGATGATCGTCGGGAGCATCACGGCCGCATAGGTCGAGTCGAGCCCGATTCGCAGGAAGAGCGCATAGCCGACGGTTATGGCGATCATCCCGGCCACGATCAACTTCGTAACGCCGAACCGCATCACCAGCGGTGCCATTCGAGGCGCCAGCAGCGCGACGAGCAGCCCGCCCGGGAAGATGGCAAGCCCCGTCTCGAGCGGAGAAAAGCCGCGCAGCTGCTGCATGTAGAGCGTCGCGATGAACTGGAAGCCGACCCAGCCGCCGAACAGCGCCATCGCACCGAGGTTGGCGCGGACGAGCGCACCGGAGCGGAGGATGCCGAGGCGCACAAGCGGGACGGCTGCGCGCCGCTCCTGCCAAACGAAGGCCCCGAGAATCGCGGCAACCAGCGCGAACGAGCCGAGTGTCCGAGCCGAGGTCCAGCCGACATCCGGCGACTCGACGAGCGTGTAGACGAGCAGCAGCATCGCCGCGGTCAGCGTCACCGCGCCGGCCGCATCGAAGGAGCGCGTCGCGCGAGCAGGAGGCGTGTCATGCGGGACGAGACGGTAGCCGGCGACCAGGGCCACGAGCGCGATCGGCACGGGCAGGAAGAAGACCCACCGCCACCCGATCTCGGTGAGCAGGCCACCGAAGACGAGGCCGAGCGAAAACCCGGTCGCGCCGGTCGCGGTGTAGGCGGCCAGCGCCTTCGTGCGGGCCGGCCCCTCGGCGAAACTCGTCGTGATGATCGACAGGCCGGCGGGCGCCGTGAAGGCGGCGCTGACGCCCTTGATGAAGCGCGTCGCAATTAGGAGCGAGCCGTCGTTCACGAGCCCACCGAGGCCCGAGGCGACGAGGAACACGGTCAGCGAGATCAGGAACATGCGACGCCGTCCGAGCAGGTCCGCGGCCCGCCCTCCGAGCAGGAGGAACCCGCCGTAGCCGAGCACGTACCCGCTCACCACCCATTGCAGCGAGCTCGTCGACATGCCGAGATCGGTCCGGATCGAGGGAAGTGCGACCCCGATCATCGACACGTCGAGTGCGTCGAGGAACAGGGCCCCGCACAGCACGAGCAGCGTCGCCCAGGCACGCCTGCTCAGGCGGTCTGCTCCGGTGTCGAGACTTGCTACGTGGGAGGTCGAAATGGTCACGGCGGCTCCTTTGCTGGCTGCGCTCTCGTCGGCTATTGTTCGATTGCGATCGTACCTACTTGTTCGATCCACGTCAAACAATGAGTCACGTATCCGTACACGAAGAGCGACGAACAGATCTCGCTGAAATCGACGTGCTGACGCTGCTGCAGGCGCTGTCGGACCCGGTCCGCCTCGAGATCGTTCGTCAGCTCGCCGCGAACGAGGACGGCAAGGGCTTGATGTGCAACCAGCTCCAGCTGCCGGTGTCCAAGTCGACCGGGAGCCACCATCTGAAGACGCTGAGCAATGCCGGCATCACGGCCGAACAGGAAGAGGGCACCTGCAAGTACGTCCGGCTCCGCCGGGCCGAGCTCGAGGAGCGGTTCCCGGGGCTGCTCGAGTCAGTGCTCGAGGCAGCGGCCGGCGGCTGAGCTCCGGTCAGCAGGAGGGCGGCCGAGCCGAGCCGGCTCTACTGCGCAACGGCTTCGGCCGCGGCCGAGCAGCTAGCGCCCGACCGCGTAGCCCTGCATCCCGCGCGGGTTGGCCGCGGCGAAGAGGACGCCGTCTGGACGCCGTCCGGCAGCGCTCAGCCGCCCGAGCGACCACGGCTCCTTGACCTCGACGAGGTGCCCGAGCCGCCGCAGCTCGTCGATGACGGCGGGCGCGTAACGGCTTTCCAGCTGGAGCGTCCGGGGGCGGGCGCTGCGCGGGTAGAACGACTCGGGGAAGTGCTCGGTGTGGAACATCGGCGCGTCGATGGCCGCCTGCATGCCGAGGCCGAAGTCGACGAGTGAGCAGAAGAACACGAGCGACCACTGGTCCTGCTGGTCGCCGCCCGGCGTGCCGAACGCGAGCGTCGTCCCGTCGTCGCGCCGTGCGAGCGTGGGCGAAAGCGTCGTGCGGGGCCGCTTGCGCGGCTCGAGCGAGGCCGGCAGCCCCTCCTCGAGCCAGAACATCTGCGCCCGCGTCCCCAGGCAGAAGCCAAGGCCGGGAACGGCCGGCGAGCCGTGCAGCCAGCCCCCGCTCGGCGTCGCCGACACCGCGTTGCCCCACCGGTCGACGACGTCGAGGTGGCATGTGTCCCCGCGCGCCGGCTCGCCGATCCCCACCGCGCCGGCTTCGACCTTCGGCACGGGCGGGAGACGCGGCTCCCGCAAGCCCGGGCTGCCTGGACGCAGCTCACCGGAGGCGCGGTCCCCTACGAGCCGGCGCCGCTCGTCGGCGTAGGCCGGGCTCAGCAGCTCTTCGAGTGGAACGTCGACGAAGTTCGGGTCGCCGTACCACGCCTCCCGGTCGGCGAAGGCCAGCTTGGCGCACTCGACGACGGTGTGGACGAAGCCGGCGCCGTCCCGATCGAGCGAGCCCGGGTCGAAGCCGTCGAGGAGCGCCAGTTGCTGGAGGAACACCGGCCCCTGGCCCCACGGCCCGGTCTTGAAGAGGCGCCAGCGGCAGTAGGCACGCTCGACCGGCCGCTCGACCGAGGCTTGCCACGAGCCGAGGTCGTCGCCGCTCAGCAGCGCGTGGTGGCGCCGGCCGGAACTGTCCATCGCCTCCGCGTCAGCGAGGTAGTCGGCGATCGCCTCGGCGACGAAGCCGCGGTAGAAGGCCTCGCGGGCAGTGTCGACCTGTCGCTCGCGTCCGCCGCCCCCTGCCTCGGCCAGCACGCGGCGGTAGGTAGCCGCGAGATCGCGGTTGCGGAAGAGACTGCCGGCCCTGGGGACCGGGAGGAACAGCCGCGCCGACTCCGTCCACTCGCTGCGGAAGAGCTCCTCGACCTCGGCGATCTTGGAGGAGATCCCGGGCACGACCGGGCAGCCGTTCTCGGCGTATCCGAGGGCGGGCTCGAGCGCCTCGCGGAGCGAAAGCGTGCCGAAGTCGCGGAGAAGCAGCAGCCACGCGTCGAAGGCCCCGGGGACGCACGCCGCCAAGAGCCCCGTTCCGGGCACGAGGTCCAGCCCGAGCTCGCGGAAGCGCGGGATCGTCGCGGTCGCCGGCGCGGGGCCCTGGCCGTCCACGATGAGCACGTCGTCGAGCTCGGCGCTGTAGAGCAGGATCGGAACCTCGCCGCCCGGCCCGTTGAGGTGCGGCTCGACGACCTGGAGCACGAACCCCGCCGCGACAGCGGCGTCGAAAGCATTGCCCCCGCGCTCGAGCATCGCCATGCCGGCCGCCGAGGCGAGCCAGTGAGTGGAGGCGACCATGCCGTGCGTGCCCTGCAGCTCCGGTCGCGTGGTGAAGCTCATGGTGCGCGACCCTAGCTGGCCCTTGAACAAGCGGTGTTTGAGGGGCGTTTGGGTCCGTGAACCAGGGGTAGGCGAGACGTGAGGTAAGGGGTCACGAAAAACCGAGCTCGAGGCACAAGCCTCGATAGGAGGTGTGGTAATGGCAACCATCGAGATGTGGACCTTCACGACCGGTGCTCCGCAGAACCTCGACCTGACCGGCTTCAAGGTCGAGGCTCAGGACGGCGGCATCGGCAAGGTCGACGAGGCGACTCACGAGACCAACGGCAGCTTCATCGTCGTCGACACCGGGCCGTGGATCTTCGGCAAGAAGGTGATGATCCCGGCCGGCCTGATCCGCGAGATCGACCCGGACACGGAGACGGTCTTCGTCGCCCGCACGAAGGACGAGATCAAGGACGCACCCGAGTTCGACGAGCAGCGCTACCACGAGCAGAGCTACCGCGACGAGCTCGGCACGTACTACGGCGGCCGGACGCGCGCCGGCACCGGTCCCGGCCAGGGCATCTAGCCCGGTCGTCGCACGCGAGGCCCCGCTCCGGCGGGGCTTCGCGTCAGCTCGGGCACGAGCGCCGCGAGCCAGTCGGAGACCGCCCCGGCCACCGTCGCGCTGCTCTTGAGCGAGTGCGTGCCCGGGATACGGACGACCATGCGGTTCGGGCCCTCGGGCGGCATCCCGAACGGGTCGCGCTCGCCCTGGACGACGAGCGCTGGCACCTGCACCGCGTCGAGCTCGGGCAGCCGGCTCTTCGCGGGATCGTCGCCCTTGCCCGGCGGATGCACGGGAAAGGCGAGGCACAGGACTGCGGCAGCACCGACCTCGTCGGCCGTGCGGCAGGCGACACGCGCTCCCGCCGAGCGCCCGCCGGCGACGAGGGTAAGGCCGCGCAGCTGATCCTCGCGTAGCTGCGAGACAACCGCGGTCCAGGCCTCGTCCAGCTGGCGGGCCGGCCCGGGACTACGGCGGCCCGCGACGCGGTAAGGCTGCTCGACGAGCGCCACGCTCAGCCCGGCGGACCGGGCCGCGTCCGCCGCACCGACGAGGTCGGGTGACTCGACGCCGCCGCCCGCGCCGTGCCCGAGCACGACCGCGGCAACCGGTGCCTCGACCGGGTGCAGATGCACACGCGCCGCTCCGTGAGGCGTGTCGAGCTCGAGCATGCGTTGAGCCTAAGTGCTCCCGGTCAGAAGAGATGTCCCGTCGCGTCGTGGCCGCATTCGTCTTCGATCTCGTCCGCGTTCGGTAGCAGCCGATACGTCGCCGGTGAGTTCAGCTTGCTTCGCTCCGGGCGCAGGAAGTAGTCGATCCGATCCGATGTGATCGGGCCGAGCTCGAGGAAGTGCCAAAGAACTTGGATCGCGCAGCTCTGCTCTGTGGGCTCGGCGAAGAACAGCTCCTCGTAGACGATCGTGTGGGTGCGCCTGTCCGTTCGACGTTCGATAACCGCCTCCAGGCGCCGAAGGTGCTGAGCCAGCTCCTGCACCCGAGCCCGGACTTCCGCGATGTCGAGCGGGCGAAGCTCGGCGTAGTAGCTTCCGAGCGGGCGATCCATGTCCCAGCTGTGCCAGAGCCCCGTCTGCTCGGCGATCAAGACCGAGACGACAGCCTGGAGGACGTTCATTCGGCGCACGAAAAGCACCCGGAAGTCCGGGCGAACGATCAGACGTCCGACCCATTCCTCCGGGAACTGGTAGCTCAAGAGCTTCAGGCCGTTGAACTCGGTGAAGATCTCATCGAGCACCGCTTCGAGGGAGGCCCAGTCATGGACCAGCTCGCGGTAGTCCTTGTTGCCCGGAGCCCAACGCACGAAGTTCTCGTTGAACGGCTCCATGCAGATCTTCAGCGCGGGGTGCATCTGGAGGATCTCGTACAGGTTCGAGCTCCCAGAGCGCGGGTGTGCAAGGAGGAGGAGTCTCTCGCCGGCTCTCAGTGAGACCTCCTTTGGTTTCGGGAACATGGTGCCGGTACTAACGGCGCGGGGCACTAAAGCGCTCCTGCCGGCAACGTCGTGACGGAGACCGGGACGAGACGTGCACGGTCTGCGACTGACCGGCGTCGAGCGTCACCCTCGCCCAGCCGACCAACCGCTGCGGCGGTGCGAGCACGTCGCTCACCGGCTGGTGCACCTAAACCGGCACGACGGTCGTCCCTGTGCGGCTGCCGGTGTTGGTAACCGTGAACGTGGCGGTCGCGGTCCCGTGGCGGGCTCTATCGCTCGAAGACCGGCCTGGCAATCTCGGTCGAGCGCGCTCGGCGCCGATTCGCCAGGAGAGTCACAGACCTCCTCGCGCGCGTGTTAAAGGCAGCCTCACAGTTCGCTTCTTGCTGGAAGTCACGGGCGCACTGCAGCTCGTCGCAGACGTCGATGTTGTAGGCGCGCGTGGTCGGCATGCTGATCCCTCTGTCTCGGACCGCGCCAGGGAATCGCCGCGCCAGGATTGGCGCGGCGATTCCCACCTCGAGGATCAGTGGATGGTGAACGTCGCGGAGGCGGCGACGTCGTACGGGGTGGTGTCGTTCTTGTTCACCTGCACGACGTAGGCACCTGGCTCCACCTTTGGCGGTCCGGACGCGTCGATATCACCATGCGTCTCCGCCAACGTGGAGACCGGGAAATCGACCTGCACAGTCTTGGACTGGCCCGGGTCAAGCGTCACGCGCGTGAACCCGACCAACCTTTGCGGCGGCACGACCACACTGCTCACCGGCTGGGCAACGTAGACCGGGACGATGTCCGTTCCGCTACGAGATCCGGTGTTGCTGACTGTGAAGGTCGCCGTCGCGGTGCCATGACTCGAGACACTCGGCGTGACCGACAGACCGCTCGTCGCGAAGGTGGTGTAGGAGAGACCGAACCCGAACGGGTAAAGCGGGTTGTAGGCGTGGCCCTGGCCGGAGCCGGTGCCCGGCAGCTGGTCGAAGAACTTTGGCTGGTCGCCGAGCGGTGACGGTGCACTGCCGGCGAAGTCCCCGCCCGGTGCGGCGGCGTCGGACGGCCAGCTGACCGACAGCTTGCCGCTCGGATCGACCTTGCCGAAGATCACGTCGGCGGCGGCCTGGCCGGCCTCGGTGCTGCCTTGGTAGGCCATCAGAATCGCGTTCGCGCTCTCGGCATCGGAGCCCAGGCCGACCGGACGTCCGGCGATGACGACGACGATCACCGGCTTGCCGGTGTCTTCGAGCGTCTTGATCAGGGCCTTCTGGTCAGGCGGCAGCTGGGGCGCCGGGTTGTCGCCGAGCCCTTCCGCGTACGCTTTCTCGCCGACCGCGACGACGTAGGCGTCGGCGGGCGTACTCGCGGCGGTGTTGCCATCCGGCACGAAGAGAGCGTTGGGGTCGTTGTTCCGGATCCCCTGCTGCACCGTCGTACCGGGCGGTATCTGGTTGGGCGGACCCATGCAGCAGACGTGCCCGGCACCGAACACACCTTGCCAGCTCACGCTCCAGCCGCCGAGCTGGTTGGTCATCGAGTCGGCACTCGGACCGGTGACGACGACCTTGGCGGACGAGGAGAGCGGCAACGTGTTGTTCTGGTTGCGCAGCAAGGTCATCGACTCCTGCGCGGCGTTGAGCGTGGCGTCGCGGCCCGCGGTGACCGCCGCGTTGGCTGCGTTGGCATCGACGCACGGCGTGTTCGGGTCGCTGACGCACGGCTGGTCGAACAGGCCGAGCTGGAACTTCAGGGTGAGGATCCGCCCCACCGCCTCATTGATCCGTTTCTTGGAGATAGCGCCCGAATCCACATCGTGCAGGATGGCCGCCTGCCACTGGTCGGGGTTGACCACGTACATGGCCATGTCGACCCCCGCGTTCACGGCCTCGGCGATTGCCTCGGCCGGGTTGGCGGCGATGTGGTAAGCGGTCTGCAGCGCTTGCACATCCTGGTAGTCGCTGATCACGACGCCCTGGAAGTGCATCTGGTGGCGCAGGATGTGGGTCAGCAGGTAGTGCGACCCCGTCGCCGGAACGCCGTTGATGGAGCCGGAGTCGACCATGACGGTGCCAACTCCGGCATCGATGCCACCGGCATACGACGGCAGGATCATGCTCTGCAGATAGTTCAGCGGGAGCAGCGCCTCGTTGCGGTCGTGGCCGTTGACCGCCTGCGAGTAGCCGGCGAAGTGCTTGACGGTCGCCGTCACGTCGAGCGACCCGCTCGGGCCCGGCGCCTGCATACCCTGCACGTTGGCCGCTCCCATGGCTGCCGACAGCACCGGCTCCTCGGCCCAGGTCTCGTACGTCCGGCCCCATCTGTTGTCGCGGGACAGATCCTGAACCGGGGCGAAGTCCCACACCCAGCCGGTGGCTCGAAGCGCGTCGGCGGTCGCCACGCCGCCTGCGTGCGCCAACGACGGATCCCAGGTGGCGCCCATGCCGATGGACTGCGGGTACAACGGCGCCTGCCACGGATGCCCGAAACCGTGCACCGCGTCCACGCCGAAGATCACGGGGATGTGCAGCCGCGAGTTCTGGATCGCGTACTTCTGGATCATGTTGTACTCGTTGGCCCAGTCGTAGCCGGTGTTGCCGGTGCCGCCCTGTCCGGTCGTGTCCGGCGGGTTGTCCGTGCCGCCTGCGAGCAGCGATCCGGTCTCATTGTCCACCAGCCACGTCTTCAGGCAGCTCTCGTTCAGCTGGGCCCAGCCCTGGCTGCCGCATGCGCCGGACGGGCCGGTCAGGTTGTCGACGAGTTGCTGGTCCATCTGGCCGACCTTCTCGGCCAGAGTCATCCGGTGGAGCAGGTCGTTGACGCGGCTATCGATCGATGCGTGCCGATCGAGGTAGCGCGGCTGACCGGCTCCTGGAGCGGCTGCGGTCACGACCAGGGTCGCGATCGCAAGCGCGGCGGCCAGCCCTCCGACCGCCGTCAAGATGCGGCTCATTGGTCCTCCTCTCCGAGATGTTCGAGGGCGCAGTGGGGAAGGGCCGCCCGCCGCCTGCCGCAGCGACGTACTGCACCCTCAGGACGCTCCCTCCTTGCTCCCTCGCTTCGACGGCCCTCGGGGCCGCCAACCCAGGGCACGTACCGCTAGACCGCGATTCCTAAACAGGACAACCGCACCGCCGAGGATCGCGCTGCCCGATAATTGCGGCGTGTCGAGCGTCGAGCGCCACGTTGCGAGGGTTTCCGGCATCTCTTACCTGCGCATCCCGGCGGACGAGCCGGATCGATCGGCCGCGTTCTACGAGGAGGTCTTCGGCTGGACGGTGGACTGCAGCCGGGAGGAACCGAGCTTTACGGACGGCACCGGCCACGTCATCGGCCACTTCAGTCCTCAGCATCGGGTCGCCGGCGAGGCGGGAGTGCGGCCGTACATCTTCGTCATGAGCGTCGACGAGACGCTCGAAAAGGTCGCCGCGAGCGGCGGCGGGGTCGACACCGAGCCCTATCCCGAAGGTGACCTCTGGGTTGCGACGTTCCGCGACCCGGCGGGCAACGTGATCGGCGTCTGGCAGCAGGGCCCGCGGGCTGGTCAGTAACGGCCCGCCGCCTGGCGGGCGAACGCGAGTGGGCTCGAGGCGGTCAGGTCGAGCGCGGGCTCGAGGGTCGAGAACGACTGGACGTCGTCCTTGTAGAGCGCCTTCGAGTTGAACTGCGCGAAGCTGTCGACCCCGTTCGGTGGGCAGAGCCGCATCCCCGAAACCACGCCCGAGTAGACGATGCCGTTCGGCCCCTCGACGGCGGCACCTCTGAGCACCGGCGGCGAGCCGTCGAGCGACCCGGCCAGGTTCGCGACCTGGTGCTGCATGCAATGCGGGAACGTTGTGCCGTCGCCGACGATCAGCGACGTTCCCCACGCGTTGGCGCCGAGGACGTTGGCGAGCCAGCGCCCACTCCAGTCCGCGTAGACCTGCGTGCCGCTGAGCTCGTCGAACTCGCTTGCCATCACCGCGAGCCCGGCGCCGTGCGAGGTCGTATCCCACGTCGCCCACGGGAAGCCGAACTGGAAGGGGTCCGTGCCGGCCTGCGCCACGGCTGCGTCGAGCTGCTTCTGGAGATCCGCGAGCAGCGCGGCCTGTGACGTCTCCAGCCCGGGCGGGTTGCCGGCCGCGCCGAGTGTCTTGTAGAGCTCGTAGTGGGCCAGCCCACTCACGTCGTAGAGGTTCAGCGTGTCACTCGCGTCGTTCGGGCCGGTGATGTAGGCGTTCGCCCAGTGGGCCGCGGCCTGGAGGTAGAAGAACGGTTCGCTATGCGGGAGCCCGGCTGGCGGCGGGCCGCTCTGCAGCGCCCTTGCCAGCTCGGTGGCGCCCCATTCGAGATCGTCACGCCACTCGGTCTCTGGGTAGAAGCTATAAGGGATCGCCGTGAGCAGGTTGCCCTTGGGCGCGGTGTTCGCAAGGTCGAAGATGTGCTCGGCCGAGAGCAGGCACTGATCCGCGTACGCAGGGTCGCTCGCCTTGAAGACCTGGTAGCAGAGCGCGAGCGAAGCGGCGTCGCGGCCGGCGAGGTTCGGGCTGATCGGCGATCCGGGCGGGCCG
The DNA here is from genome assembly GCA_046726435.1 of Actinomycetota bacterium. GTDB lineage: Bacteria > Actinomycetota > Thermoleophilia > Gaiellales > Gaiellaceae > AC-32. The sequence continues at coordinate 2,191 of JBKPAM010000075.1, read as the reverse complement.
GCGCGGAAGACCGGCCGGTTGCGGATGTACCGGTAGAGCGGATCCGAGCCACCGTAGGCGTCGTCCTCCTCCGGCAGGCGCCAGAGGTCGTGGTCCCCCACCGTCTTCGAATTCCCCTCGCCGATCCCGACCTGGTAGTAGAGCGTGCGGGTCGAGTCGTCCCACATCCGCTGCAGCCAGTCGGACCCGAAGCGCGCCTCGGCGGTGAAGTTCGAGGCCGGCGAGCCTGCGCCCATCTGAGCGGGGAAGTCGCGGACGCCGGTGAGCAGGAGCCCGACCGTGTAGCTGTGGATCTGGAGGAACTTGAGGTAGTCACCCGCGTCCCACCAGCCGCCGGATGCGTCGACCTGCACGCCGAGCGGCGTGAGGTCTCCCGAGAAGTGGCCGCTCGAGTTGGCCTTCGGGGTGAGATAGGTCATCGCGTTCGCGTCGTTGAGGTGGCCCGCGGCGGCGCGAAGCGCAGACGGGATGAAGTCGGGCCCGTCGCGCTGGTCCTCGTAGAACGAGAGAGCGTTCGCGAGCGGTGTCTCGTAGACGCTCGCGCCCGAGCCGATCGCGAACGTGGGTGAGGAGGCGGCGATCGGCCCGCTCACCGTGATCGAGTAGGTGCCTGCAGCGCTGACGGAGCCGAAGTCGATCGTGTACACGAACGGGTAGCTCCGGCTCCACGAGCCGAGGCTGGCCCCGACGGGGCCGGATGCGACGGTCTGCCCGCTCGCGTTCGCGACGGTGAATGTCGCGCCGGTCTCGGCGGCGCTCGCCATCAGGTACGCGCGCTTCGACGCAGTCGACGGGTACCCGACCTGGTTGACGCGTACGTGGGCGGATTGCGGCGCCGAGCTCGCGGCCGGCGTCGAGGCGCTGCTCAGCACCAATGCCATGGCGACGAGTACCGCCGCGGCCTCGGCGACCATCAGACCCTTCCTCATCTTCGCCCCCCTTTACGAAGCGGAGCGGGGATTCTCGACTATGCGGTCGCCGTCGACAAGCCGGCTGCTACCGCGAACCCGAGCGTCGTCGCCAGCCCGGCCACGCGGCCCGACTTCCTGGTCGCCTCGGGAATCATCGAGTCGACAAGCATGACAAGCAGCGCGCCCGCCGCGAAGCCGTTGATCCCGGCCTGGAAGTGCCCGCCGGTCCGCTTCGCGAGGAAGTAGCCGAGCGGCGTGGCGAGCGCGCACAGGGCCGCGACGCCCAGCCACAGGAGACGGATCTGCCGAACGCTCGAGCCCCCCTCGCGCATGTCAGTCGCCGAGCCGATCGCCTCCGGCAGGTTCGAGACGAAGATCGCGACGAGCAAGCCGATGCTGACGCCCTCGCCCGCGGCGATCCCGATCCCGAGCACGGTCTGCTCGGGGATGCCGTCGAGGAACGCGCCGAGCGCCAGCGCCGTGCCGCCCGCGGAGGCCTCGCCGCTTCCGCCTGGCCCGAGCCGCTCGACGGCCCGGGCGAGCACGAAGTAGACGAGCGCGCCGAGCCCGAGCCCGATCCCGACCGCCGCCGCTCCGCCGACCTGAACCCCTTCCTCGAACAGCTCGAAGCTGACCCCGCTCACGAGCGCGCCGGCTCCGAACGCGAGCACGAGCCCGATCAGCCGGTCCGGCCACGACCGCGCCAGGCCCAGCAGCATCCCGAGCACGAGGGACGAAGCGGCGACGACACCCCAGCCGAGCGCGGCGGCCACGCGCTACGCGGAGCCGCTCAGGCCGAAGGCTCTTTCAGCTCGCGGACGAAGGAGGCGGCGGCCGTCCGCGTGTGGACGCCTAGCTTGGCGTAGACGTTCTCGAGGTGCTTGCGCACGGTGCCCGGTGAGAGCCAGAGGCACTCCGCGATTTCCCCGTTCGTCTTTCCCTCGGCGAGGAGCGACAGAATCTCATGCTCGCGCACCGTGAGTCGGGGCAAGCGCCGACGCTCCTCGAGGAGCAGCGCATCGTCCACAACCTGGACGACGAGCAAGCGATCGCCCGTATCGAAGCGAAAGGGCTCGGTGGCAACTCTCTGGCGCCGCTCGCGCAGCCACGTCGCCACCGGTTCGGGCAGCTGGGCGCCGGACTCGTCGAAGAAGCGGTCGAGCAGCTCGCGGGCCGGTGCACTGGCGAAGGCGACGCGGTCGTCGGCTTCGAGGAGCACGACGGCTGCCCGGGTCGACTCGTGCAACTTAAGCGCAGCACGGAGGCGCCGCCTGCCCTCA